>BDTD01000018.1 GCA_002897635.1 bacterium BMS3Abin11
CATGAAGAATGTCGTGAGACATTCATGCTGTACTAAAGATGAGAGTAGGTCTCTCGGTTTCGGCTGCCAGTAGCTGGAATCAAACTGCCCGATGCGGCTGTTGTAAAGAGCAATGGTCGTGAGCGATTAGGGAAAAGGCAGGCGAGAACTGTCATGTATGTATTATGGAGATGAACGCAAGTGAACCCTCGATGAAGTGTCGAAATGGCAACTGATTCTGTCAAAACCGAGCTCTGAGCTTAAGTTCGGGATAAGTCTTGATGTTAACTGGATTACAGACAAGGCGGCAGGCGGCATATAGGGGGCATGAACATAATACAGGCTTTAGTATGGAACTTGAGAACCTGTCGTCCTGATGCTAAGAGAGACGCCGAAGTGGAAATCCCATAAGGTTAGAGTATCGATGCAGGGCACAGGGGCGGATCAGCTCGTAGTAGTGATGAAGTTTCTGTAATGGAAACGGAGCGAAGGGGCTGACATGTCCAAAATAGGTTGCTGGTCAACCAGCAATGGGAGGAACTAGTGACTTATGCAAACCTGGTACTTTGCGGGGGACATGAAGAGCCGTATGAAGCGAGAGTTTCACGTACGGTTCTGTGAGAGGCTGAGGGGGAGGTTCCCTCGGCCTACTCTACAACGTTATATTTAAAAGAACAAGCACGTTGACAGAAAGTATGACTACAGTTATACTTTTTCTATGAAAACAGCAATTTCCATACCCAATGAAACCTTCGATGCAGCTGAACACTATGCAAGTAGTACAGGCATGTCACGAAGTGAACTCTATACAAAAGCTGTACTAGAGTATCTGAATAAATACAAATACTTAGACATTACTGAAGCTCTAAATAAAGTATATTCCGAAACAGAGTCAAACTTGGACAGTGAGCTACATTCGATGCAAATAAGCTCATTTACTAAGGATGAGTGGTAGTGAAAAAGGGAGAAATCTGGTGGGCTTCTTTAGAGGAGCTACGTGGTTCAGAGCCCGGATTTCGCAGACCTGTCGTTATCATTTCATCCAATGAGTTCAATAAAAGCAAAATCCAAACAGTAATAGTCGCGGCTATAACTTCCAATACTCGTTTAGCTGAAGCACCTGGAAATTTCAAATTAACGAAAAAAGGCTCCGGCTTAAATCGTGAATCAGTTGTAAATGTCTCACAATTATTAACACTAGATAAATCATTTTTAAATGAAAAATCAGGAAAATTAAACACTAAACAGAATCAATTGTTAAATTATGGTTTACAACTTGCGTTAAATGTATAAAAAATATAAGGCGCTCCAGCGGACGCAAAAAACGCGCCGCTGAGCTATGCGTTATGCGTTAATAGAAAAAGAGAAAAGATCATGACAATAGACATAGACGACTTAACATATGAACAATTGATAAATTTAAATCATAAAATTGTTGAGCGACTAAAATTCATGGATAGTATGCACATTCACAATGAAATGATGCAATTCAATCCAGGTGATAAAGTCACATTCGAGCCACACAACAGAGAAAAACAAACCGGAACATTAGTTAAATTTAATAAAAAAACCGTTACTGTTTTAACTGAGGATGGCCAAAGCTGGAATGTTATGCCTCACTTACTTAGCAAGGTAAATAAAAAGACAAATAAACAAAAATCAAAAACAAAGAAATCTAATCGCGGTAAAGTAGTCAACCTGCATGGCAAGCAGTAATCGTCCACTTCAGTTTGACCCCTTATTTTATATAGACTTATACTTACCATCTTTTCAAAAATACCCCTTGCTAAAGCGTACGGAAAAACGTACGATATAGGTATATTGGAGGTGCAATATGGCAGTATTAAAGGCAACAGACGCGCGATCAAATCTTTATAACCTTATTGATGAGACAGCAGAGTCTCACGAACCCATTGTTATTACTGGGAAAAGGAATAATGCTGTCCTCATCTCAGAAAGTGATTGGACCGCAATAAATGAGACACTTTATTTGCTGTCAGTTCCAGGTATGCGCGAATCGATAAAAGAAGGACTTGAAGAGGATGTAACTGAATGCTCAAAGGATATTAATTGGTGAGTTGGGAAATAGTCTATACAAAGCAAGCCCAAAAAGATGCTAAAAAAGTAAACCAGTCTGGCCTTAAAAGTAAGGCACAAAAACTACTGGAAGCTGTAAAAGAAAACCCTTTCCAAAATCCTCCGCCATATGAAAAACTAGTAGGTGACCTAACTGGTGCATACTCAAGAAGAATCAATATCCAGCACCGTCTTGTGTATCAAATATATGAAAAAGAGAAAATAGTAAAAATTATCCGAATGTGGACGCATTACGAGTAATGAAATATAACAAAACGCTAAAGTACGTTCTGGCCTTCGGCCTCCACCTGACGCCGCTACGCGGCGTAGCTTAGCTCAGTGTTAGCCATTCATAATCAAAACAACATGATGCCAATAGGCACACATTTATGCTATACTTTAATGCATGAAACCGATAAATTGGAATTCCACGAAAAATCAACAGCTTATATCCGAGCGTGGTGTTTCATTTGAGGACATTGTTTTCTACTTACAACAAGGGGCGTTATTAGATGATATTGAACATCCAAATAGTGACAAATACCCAAACCAGCGTGTATTTGTAATCAATGTTGATAATTATGCGTACCTGGTTCCATATGTAGAAAACCGAAAAGAAATATTTTTAAAAACAGTTATTCCTAGCAGAAAAGCTACAAAACTGTATTTAGGAGAATCATCATGAGCGACCCTAAACTTAGTAAAGAAGAAAGACAAATTCTTAAAGATTTTGAAGCGGGTGAATTCAAATCTATTCTTACGCCAAAACGTAAGAAAATGTTACAAGCCGCTGCAGAAGAAACTTTCAAAAAAGACAAACGAATTAACATCAGGATTTCTAGTCGTGATCTTGAGTCGCTACAAAGACGTGCACTTGAAGAAGGTATCCCCTATCAAACGTTAGTATCTAGCGTTCTTCATAAATATGTTTCTGGCGGCTTACACGACATTATGGCTAATAAGGTGCTCAACACGGACGCGAAAAAACATCGCGCCGGTTAGCTTGTCGTTGAGGCTGTAGAAAAACCTGTGGATAACTTTTATGGAGATATTTTCGCAACGGAGAGTGTCCTCGAATATAAATGGCAGAGGTAAACAGACTCAGAATTCACGTAGGAGCCCATTTTTTGGGCTAAAATTCAATCAAAAAATAAGCTGTAGGTTTTTCTACAGCTTCGTTAGTACAAATCCCGTTGGGGGCGCCACCTTATTCCGCGCAAATCAACGCTGACGCGACAGTTGATCTGGCGCTCACGAGTGCCAGGATGAGGGGGTTTAAGCCATATCAGCCGAATTTATAGGCTACGCCATACCCCCCGCGCGGATGGTCCCAGGTGATATTGTTGTGCTCAGTGCAGATGATTCGGCAGCTTCCGCATTCCAGGCAGCCATCGGTCAACAGTTCGACCGAGCCGTCGTCAAGTGCACGATAACACGCCGCCGGACATACGAAAGTGCATTCCTTGCCGGCGCATTCCTCGCGGCAAAGATCAGGATTGACGATTTCAATATGCGGTCGTCCGCTATCCACCCGGTAGCGGTTCTGAAACAATTTTTCCTCAACTTGTGCGTACATAAATTCTCTTCCTTTTGGTCTCCGGTATTTCTCGATTCAATATTCCGCGATTCATTTTTTCTAACGTATGGCGCGAATCACATTAATCCCGTCGCGTATAAGTCCCCAGAGCGAGCGTGATTTCAGGAATTGGCGTTTGATCTCCTTTTCCTTGGTGCGTTTGTCCACCCCGTCAACGGTCAAGAGATTGTGCGCCGCCTGGTTGAACAGCTCGGGATAGGTAGTGAGGAAGTGCCGGTTCTTGTGCAGCACCCCCGGCAAGTTGCGATATTTCTTCATGTCCTTCATCACGAAGCTGGCCTCGACCCGCTCGCGGTAACGCCGTAAATTCCTGGTGTTCATCGCCCGGCCTTCCCTGGCAAGCTCGGCGATCGTTTCGCCTGCCATGCACCCCGTAGTCATGGCGAGGTTGGAACCTTCGCGATGAACGGCATTCACGAAACCGCCCGAATCACCCACAATGACCCAGCCGTCGCCGTGTAATTCCGGGATCTTCTTGTATCCCCCTTCCGGGATGAGATGAGCAGCGTACTCTTTCACCTGCCCGCCGGCGATGAGCGGCTTGATGGAGGGATGCTCCTTTAAATTCTCCAACAGTTTGTAGGGCGGCACGCCATAGTCCTTGAAGTCCTGCAATATGCAGCCAATACCGATCGAGATGGATCCCTTATTGGTATACAAGAACGCCGTGCCGACCATGCCCCTGGTGATTTTGCCCAGTATCTCGATGACCACGCCTTCGGCGGCCTTCAGATTGAAACGCTCATTGATGATGTCTTTCGACAAATAGTGGGTTTCCTTGACCGCGAGCGCCACTTCCTCGGGCTTGACCGCGGGACGCAAGCCGGCGCGGGTGGCGGTGAGCGAATTCACGCCGTCGGCGAGCACCACGACATCGGCCATGATGTCACCACCCTTGCGGTCGGTACGCACGCCGATCACCTTGCGGCCGTCCATCAGCAGGCTTTCCACCGTGGTCTCGCAAATCACCAGGGCCCCTGCCTCACGCACTTTTTCAGAGAACCATTTGTCGAACGGTGCGCGCATAATCGTATAGCGATTGGGTTTCTTTTCGTTGAAATCGTCCGAGCGGTAATGGGTGCCGACATGGGAGGCGTCATCGAGCATCCACATCCTTTGTTCGATGATATGGCGCTCCAGGGGGGCATCGCTGCGGAAATCGGGGATCATCTTTTCCAGCGCATCGGCGTACAAAATGGCGCCCTGGACATTTTTCGCGCCCGGATATTCGCCGCGTTCCAATTGCAGCACCTTGAGCCCGGAGCGGGCCATGGTGTAGGCGGCGGCGTCGCCCGACGGCCCCGCGCCGACAACAATGGCGTCGAATTTCCTGTTCATTTCACTTCTTCTCCTTGATTTTCTCCAGTCTGGCCTAGCCGTTCCTCCAGTGCCTCTGCGAGCGCGGGCAGCAGCTGAACCATATCGGCGACTACACCATGGGTGGCAAAATCGAAGATCGGCGCATGCGGATCGGTGTTAATGGCCAGGATCCGGTCCGAGCTTTCCATACCCACCCGATGCTGCACCGCACCGGAAACGCCGGCCGCCACATAGAGTTTGGGCCGCACGGTCTTGCCGGTCTGCCCGACCTGCCGGTCCGGCGTCATCCAGCCGGAAGCCACCACGGGCCGGGTGGCGCCCACTTCCGCACCCATAACCTCGGCGAGCCGCCACAATAGCTGCAAGTTTTCCGCCTTGGCCAGGCCTCGCCCGCCGGTGACGATGAAATCGGCGAAGGACAGCTGGGCCTCGTCCCGTTTCTCATCGGCGATGAAATCGAGCACCTTCGTGATCACCTCCTGTTCCCGCAGATCCAGCGCTTCCTCGACGACTTCGCCCTTGCGGCCTGGCCGCTTTTCCGGAATCGCCATGACCCGGGGACGTACGGTCGCCATTTGCGGACGGTAATTGAGGATCTGGATGGTGCATAACAGACTGCCGCCGAAAGTGGGCCGGTCCGCCGCCATGCAGCCGGTTTCCGCATCGATGTTGAGCACCGTGCAATCCGCCGTAAGCCCTGTGCGCAACACGGTCGCAACCGAGCCGGCCAGGTCGCGGCCCAGCGGGGTGGCGCCCAACAGCATGATGTCCGGCTTGAACTTACGGGCAAGCCGCTGCACGCCATGCGTAAAGGCCTGGTTACGATAATCGCCAAGGACATCGTCTTTAATGACGTAAACCAAATCGGCGCCGTAAGCGAAGGCCTCGTCACAGACCGCCGCGGTTTCGGCGCCGGGCCGGCCGAGCACGACGCCCGCAAGGCGTGAGCCGATCTCGTCCGCCAATTTACGGCCCTCGCCCAACAGCTCCCATGAAACCGGATGCACCGAACCGCGCTCCAGTTCGATAAACACCCAGACGTCTTTCCATGCCGACAAGTCGACGGCCGGCGCCGTGTCCCGTTTTTTCACTGCCGTGCCAGCCATGCGTCAAGCCTCCGCCCAGCGTGCGGCCACAGACTTTTTGATGTCATCCAACAGCGTGGGGTAATCCGCTATCAACACATCCAGAATGGCATCCGCCAGGGCGCGGGGTGTACCACCGTCGGCTTCGATCATGCGCGCCTTTTCGGTCCTGGGTTGGGGCGCGAAAACCTTTTTGACTTTGGTGGGCGAACCTTTAAGGCCGACCGTTGCGGCATCGACCGGCCCGATGTCGCCGGCATTCCAACATTCAATATCCGTCTCCGCCGCGCGGAATGCATCCTCCATGCTGCCAAAGCGAATTTCGTTCACGCCTTCCAGCATGGTAATGAGCGCCGGCAGGGCGGTCCTGATGACTTGTACCCCGCCCTCTGTGCGCCGGTGAACGGTTATTTCACGTGCCTGTGCGTCGATTTGTTCGATCTTGGTGACATAGGTCAGTTGCTGCAGCCCAAGCCGCCATGCAAGGCCCGGGCCCACCTGCCCGGTATCACCATCGATGCTTTGCTTGCCGCAAAAAACAAGATCCACCGGCGATGTCTTTTCAATATTCCTGATCGCGTAGGATAGCGCGTTGGAGGTCGCCAGCGTGTCGGAGCCGGCGAAAATCCGATCGCTCAGGAGGATGGTTTCATCGGCGCCGTGCGAGAGGCATTTGGCGAGCGCCTCGGTCGCCATTTGCGGCCCCATGGTGATTACAGTGACTTTGCCGCCAAACTGGTCGCGCAAGCATAGCGCCGCCTCGAGCGAGAACAAATCATAGGGATTGACAATACTGGGGACCCCCTGACGCATGACCGTGTTGGTGACCGGGTGGATCCGGATTTGACTGCTGTCCGGCACCTGTTTTATGCAAACGACGCTATGCATGACATTCCCGATTGCCGATAACGGAATCGTGGGTGGCAAGTGAAACAGTTATGTTTTCAGGAACTCGCCACGGCCTCGGCAGAATCATCAGATTCAGATAGTGAGTCATTGTTGTATTCCTCTCGTTATTGCATAAGTGCAGTTGCATTAAGCATGCCAGCTATGACGCCGACCCAAGGTTCCTGGGAAATGCTTACGAATCGGGGCATTGCGGTTTTCATTGCACCGGATTGGTGCATTTTTCCGTGTCAGCTTTGTTACGGATGTGGGAAAGCCGCCGGCGGGCCCTGTAACAAAAGCAACAAATCCCGGGGAATATCCCATTTTTAACTACGTGTTTAATGAAAATCTCATTGTCGGCCTGATTATTGCTAAACCCCTACTGAATGTAGGTGGATATCCCAAGATTAAGGTTAAGGTTAAAGTAATGAGTATGTATGAAGTTACAATTTCTAATCGTTCGTCACTGATCGAAGCTGAACTCAAGGCGCTGTATCAGGTCAGCCAGGTCCTGAGCGGTTCGCTTGACCCGCGCGAAATCCTGCAGGGTGTATTGCAGGAGTTGCACGAACACGCGGGCATGGAGCGCGGCATGGTCAGCCTGCTTGATCCAGACAGTGGCGAGCTGTCGATAGGCGCCGTGCACACCGGTGACCCGGTGCGGGCGGCGATGGTACGTTACCGTGTCGGCGAAGGAATCACAGGGGCCATCCTGAAAATGGGAAAGACAGTGGTGGTGGAGCGCATCGCTGACGAGCCGCGCTTCCTCGACCGCCTGGGGCTTTATGATGCGGTGCTGCCGTTTATCGCTGTGCCCATCCGGGTGGGCGGTGATGAGCCGGTCGGTGTGCTGGCAGCGCAACCGCACACCGGGGACGATGGTTTACTCGACGAACGGGCCCGGTTTATGGAAATGGTCGCCAATCTTATCGCCCAAAGTGTGCGCCTGTCCTGGCAAGTGGAACGGGAACGCCGTGACCTGACCGACGAGCGGGATCGTCTGCGGCGCGAAGTGCGCGGCAACTATGGGTTCGACAGCGTTGTCGGGCACGCCCCCGCCATGCGGCGTGTGTTCGAGCAGGTGCGGCAGGTGGCGAAGTGGAGCACCACGGTGTTGCTTCGCGGTGAATCCGGTACCGGCAAGGAGCTCATTGCCAACGCCATTCATTACAACTCGCCGCGTGCGAAGCAATCATTTATCAAACTGAACTGCGCCGCCCTGCCGGACAACCTGCTGGAATCGGAATTGTTCGGTCACGAGAAGGGCGCGTTCACCGGGGCGGTCAGCCAGCGGAAAGGGCGCTTCGAGCAGGCGGATAGCGGCAGCCTGTTTCTGGACGAGATAGGTGAGACCTCGCCCCGGTTTCAGGCGAAGTTACTGCGGGTGTTGCAGGAAGGCGAGTTTGAGCGGGTGGGAGGCGCCAGGACGCTCAAAGTAGACGTACGTATTATCGCCGCTACCAACTGTAATCTGGAGGCGGCAGTAGAGACGGGGGATTTTCGCGAGGATCTCTACTATCGCCTCAATGTGATGCCGATATTCATGCCGTCATTGCGTGAGCGGCCTGAGGATATTCCCGATCTCGCCCGTTTCCTGGTGGCCAAGGTCGCCAAGCAGCAGGGCCGGACCCTGGAGATCGCCGACAGTGCGATTCGCATACTCATGCGCCATACGTGGCCAGGCAACGTCCGCGAGCTCGAGAACCTGTTGGAGCGTGCGGCCATCATGAGTGTCGAGGGTGCAATCGACCGGGATGTCATCAGTCTTACCGGGCTGGAGGACGAGGTATCGCTGAATACCGGCACCGCATCACAGGCGATGGTCGATCTTCAGGATCCCGAGCTCGATGAGCGTGAGCGGATCATCGCCGCCCTGGAACAGGCCGGTTGGGTGCAGGCCAAGGCGGCGCGGCTGTTGGGTATGACCCCGCGACAAATCGCGTATCGTATTCAGACGATGAAAATCAAAATGCGCACGATTTAACGGGCTTCCCTTCGTTGTACATGCCGCGTCTCGAGACGCGCTGTGTTTTTCCAGCGTGCAATGACTTTCTTATTCTTTCTTCAATCCCCTCCAAGGATGTTAGTTAACCGACAAGTCTTTTGTATTGTCGTGTGGTGTTTGCGACATACGCCTGGCGGAGGACTAAGAATCGATCAATGAATTGAAATACTTACAACCGGAATAATGTTAGGCACGGTGTTTGCTAGCTATAGATATTGACGAACTATCCCTCAAACAACAAGAGTTTCAGAATGTGGATTTAAAGGTTTTAAGTCAGGATCAAATAATCGCTGCACCGAAAGGTGGTTGCGCCGCCGGTTCCTGTGGCAGCACCGGCGATCAACTTTCGCATTTGCCCGATGATATCCGGCGGAGGGTCCATAACCATCCCTGTTATTCCGAACAGGCTCACCATTACTATGCGCGTATGCACGTAGCCGTAGCGCCGGCGTGTAATATCCAGTGCCATTACTGCAACCGCAAGTACGACTGCGCCAACGAATCACGGCCGGGGGTGGTGTCCGAGTTGCTGACACCGGAGCAGGCGGTGAAAAAGGCCCTGGCGGTGGCCGCTAACATTCCGCAAATGACGGTGCTGGGCATCGCCGGCCCCGGCGATCCCCTGGCCAATCCCGAGCGCATGTTTGCGACCTTCCGCATGTTGTCGGAGCAGGCGCCGGACATCAAGCTGTGTGTGTCCACCAACGGTCTGATGTTGCCTGAATACGTGGATGAGTTGGTCAGGCACAGAATCGATCACGTGACCGTCACCATCAACTGCGTGGATCCGGAGGTGGGGACAAAGATATACCCCTGGATCTTCTGGAATCACCGCCGCATCAAGGGCAGGAAGGGCGTGCAGATTCTCATCGAACAGCAGCAGAAAGGTTTGGAGATGCTGGTGGATCGCGGCATCCTGGTGAAGGTCAATTCGGTACTGATCCCCGGCGTCAACGACAAGCATCTGAAGGAAGTCAGCCGCACCGTCAAGGACAAGGGCGCCTTCCTGCACAACGTCATGCCGCTCATCGCCGAGGTAGAGCACGGCACCTTTTACGGTGTCATGGGGCAGCGCGGCCCGACGCACGCGGAACTTAATACTTTGCAAGATTCCTGCGCCGGTGACATGAACATGATGCGTCACTGCCGCCAATGCCGCGCCGATGCGGTCGGTTTATTGGGCGAGGACCGCGGCGCCGAGTTCACCCTGGACAAGATTGAAAGCATGCAGATCGACTACCGGGCGGCCATGGAGAAACGCGCCCGGGTACGCGTGGCCATTGAAAAAATGCGGGCCACTAAAGAAGCCGCCAAAACACCAGTCAACATCGTGTCGCTTGAATCTTCGGCCGTGCGCAGGAAATACCGCCCGGTATCGATGGCGGTGGCCACCAATGGGGGCGGTATCATCAATCAGCACTTCGGTCATGCGAAGGAGTTCCTCATTTATGAGGCATCCCCGGACGGCGTACGCTTCATTGGCCATCGTCAGGCCGGCCAGTATTGTTTTGGTAGCGATACCTGTGGCGAGAGCGACGCCGTGATGGTCGAGACCATCCGTACCCTGGAAGGTTGTGAGGCGGTGTTGTGCTCGAAGATCGGATACGAACCCTGGCGTCGGTTGGAGGAGGCCGGTATCCAGCCCGACGGCGAGCACGCCATGGCACCCATCGAGGACGCCGTTATGGCTGTCTATCAGGAGATGATCGACAACGGGAAGCTCGATGATGATGTCACCGCCGGGGTTAACGCCAGCGCATAAGAGGAGCGGGACATGTCACTGGAGATTATCGAAAGTTGCACCAATTGTTGGGCCTGCGAATCCCAGTGTCCCGGTAACGCCATCTATGCGGCCAGGCCGCATTTCCTCATCGACCCAAAGAAATGCACCGAGTGCGAAGGCGATTACGCCGAGCCCCAGTGCGCCGGCATTTGCCCCATCGAGGGGGCCATCCTCGACAGCCTGGGCGAGCCGGCGAATCCCCCGGGCTCCCTGACGGGTATCCCGCCGGCGCGCATGGCGGAGGTCATGGCGGAGATCCAGGCGCGCTGATTGCGAGGAGTTTGAACGATGGGAAATGCGTTAATGAACACCATGCCGGCACCTAAGCATTCGGACAATGAAAGGGCCCAGCCCCTATACGCACGGCTCAGGCCGTTGGCACGAAACCTGCCGAATGACGAGTTGCTGGCGCGCATGCTTGCAAGCTGGCGCGCAGGGTTCGGCGTGTTGCCGACTTGCATGGGCTTGAGTCCCGAAACCTATCGTTACATGCTCATACGACATTTCTCCGGCATCGAACTGCGGGAAGAGGCCGCATCCAGGATCGATGCCGACCCGCGACGGCAGCCTGAACGGGCCGACTTGCAGTCATTGTTACTCGATCACCGTGCAAACGCCGATATATCGGAGGCATGGATGGCAGACATCGTGGTATCGGCCTGCATGGGTGGCAACCATCTGTGGCGGGATCTGGGGCTGTGGTCGCGCCGCGACCTGACCGACCTGATACGGATCAATTTCCCGGCACTCGCGGCCAGGAACGACCGCGACATGAAGTGGAAAAAATTCTTTTATAAGCAACTCTGCATCCAGGAAGGCCTATACATCTGCAGTGCGCCTTCGTGCCAGGTGTGCGTGGACTATCAGGAATGTTTTGGTCCTGAAGACTGACGCCGGTGGACAGGGCAGTTCACAGATCGTGAACGCGTCGGAGGTAAAAGCGCGGGCCGTCGGTGCCTACCTGGGCTGCGCCGTTGGCGATGCCCTCGGCGCGACCGTTGAATTCATGACGCCGCGCGAAATCCAGACTCACTACGGGACACATGACGCCATTCGTGGCGGCGGCTGGCTCAGACTGAAACGTGGCCAGGTGACCGACGACACCACCATGGCCCTGGCCCTGGGGCGGTCGATTCTTGAAAGCGGCCGGGTGGACGCCCATGCCGCGGTTGAGGCCTTCGATGGCTGGATGCGGGCGAAGCCCATAGACATCGGCCATACCGTGCGCCGTGGCATCATCCACTTCCGGCAGACGGGGGAATCCTGTGTGCCGGAAAATGAGTACGATGCCGGCAACGGCGCCTGCATGCGCACCCTGCCGGTGGCCCTGGCGACCCATGGGCTGGATGCCACACAGGTGCGGGCTGCATCCCGCGCCCAGGCGCATGTCACGCACAACAATCATCTTTCCGATGCCGGCACCGAGTGTGTGATTGCCATGATCCAGGCGGCGCTGGACGGTGCCACGATGACTGAGCTATTGCACGGGCCGGTGCGGGAGTTGGTAACGGCATTCCCGGAGTTTCGCTTCCGTGGCCGGCGCCGGGATAATCCCAGCGCCTATATCGTGGAGACCCTGCAGGCCGTGTTTCAGGCCCTGTTCGACACCAACACGTTCGAAGATTGTTTGGTAGATGTGGTCAACCGGGGCGGTGATGCCGACACCACCGGCGCCATCGCCGGTATGATTGCGGGGGCCGTTTATGGCAGGGATACCATACCAGGGCGTTGGCTGAAGGCGTTGGATCGGGAGGTCCATGACGCCTGCCGGGATCAGGCACTGGCCATGCTGACCCTCTCCCCCAGATACGCCCAATGCTAGCCTGAACATTGGTCTGGGATTCCCTTGGAAGCATTCGGGCTGATCACATGAGCGACATCTTCACTTCGTATACTCCTCCGATCACCACGTACTCATCTTCGCCCTTGAGCATGCCGGGCAGCAAGCGGGTAAAGAAAAAGATTTTCGACAACGGTACGTCGGCTTCCAGGATGTAGTCGCCGAACTCGTCGGCGCGCTCGCGGCAAGCGGTAAAGGAATTCAGGTTATTCAGCAGCACAATGCACTCGCGTCGGCCGGTCTTTTCCAACACTTCATGTTCATCGAGCCGGTTAACGCCGCGGTACAGACGCAGGTGTTTCTGGTTCGTAAACTGTCGCGCCAGCTCTTCCTGGCAATAGCTGTAAAGCAGGTCCAGTTGCGCCTCCAGGGCGTTGGTGCTGTATAGGCCGGTTGCGCGCGCCTCCAGATAACCGCGATAGGCATCACCGCCTGAGTCTTGCAGCGGTCCGTTGTGGTAACGAGGCAGCAACCCAAAGCGCGATTCCACCCATCCCTTGAGTACCGCACCTTCGCGGCTGTTCGGGTCAAAGTGCCAGCCGCGCGCCATGCGCAGATAGTCGGCCTTGTGACGCTTGTGACGCGAGTCTTTATTCCATCCCGCATCTTCCAGCGAGTCGAGGCGGAAGTGGACCGTCATGTAGTCCGTGAACAGCCGTGCCCGTGCCGCGGGCTCGTTGAGCGCGTCCAACAGCGGGAACAATTCTCGATGCAGTGCCTGTACGCCATCGATCATCAATACCGTCGGATGGCGTTGGAAAGTCAGGCTGCCGAGTATCACTGCGGGGAGGTTGCAGCGGTTGATGGGCACGCGTGCGGCAGCAGGAAGGGAGGGCGGTTGGGCATCGCACGTCGTGCCGACCCGTTTGTTATCAACCCCACAGTCAACATCATTTTGTCGTACATGCGACGCCGGGTCGGTGTCTTTGGTGTTCAAAATATCTCCTAAAAACAGATAGATAGCTGATATATCCGAATATGGCACGGTGCTTGCAAAACAGAGCAGTAAGCAAGACTGACTCTGTATCCCGTCTAAGGAGAACTGAAATATGGCAACACGTCAATGTGCAATTTATGGCAAGGGTGGTATCGGCAAGTCCACCACGACCCAGAACCTGGTGGCCGCGATGGCGGAGCTCGGTAAGAAGGTCATGATCGTGGGTTGCGACCCCAAGTCCGACTCCACGCGTCTGATGCTGCATGCCAAGGTCCAGAATACCATTATGGAAATGGCGGCCGAGGCCGGGAGTATCGAAGATCTGGAGCTGGAAGACGTACTCAAGGTGGGTTACGGCGACGTCAAGTGCGTCGAGTCCGGCGGCCCGGAGCCCGGCGTAGGTTGCGCCGGCCGCGGTGTGATCACCGCCATCAATTTTCTGGAGGAGGAGGGCGCCTACGATGAAGACCTGGACTTCGTGTTTTACGATGTGCTGGGCGACGTGGTGTGCGGCGGCTTCGCTATGCCCATCCGCGAAAACAAGGCCCAGGAGATCTACATTGTGGTCTCGGGCGAGATGATGGCCATGTATGCCGCCAACAATATCTCCAAGGGTATCCTCAAGTATGCCAGGTCCGGCAGCGTACGTCTGGCCGGTCTAATCTGTAACTCCCGCAACACCGATAAAGAATTGGAGTTGGTCGAGGCCCTGGCGAAAAGGCTTGGCACTCGAATGATCCATTTTATTCCGCGTGACAACGCGGTGCAGCGCGCCGAGATCCGGCGTATGACCTGCATTGAATACGATCCCAAGGCCAAGCAGTCCGATGAATATCGCCAGTTGGCTCAAAAGATCATCGACAATAAGAACCAGGTGATCCCGACGCCGATCACCATGGACGAGCTGGAAGGCCTGTTGATGGAATTCGGCATCCTGGAAGAGGAAGACGAAAGCATCGTCGGCAAGACAGCCGAAGAGGAAGTGGCGGCGGGCGGTGCCTGACCGTTATTCGACGGCCCGACGTTCATCTACAGATCTGTGATGGCAATGACAAGAGAAACGGCTTATGAGCACAATGACACGTAAAGAGACCGAGGCCCTCATCCAGGAGGTGCTTGAGGTCTATCCCGAGGAAGTAAAAAAGGACCGCGTGGAGCATCTGGCGGTCAATGGTTGCAGCCCGGGACAAGCTGAGAAGTGCATCATCTCGAACAAGAAGTCCCTGCCCGGGGTGATGACCGCCCGTGGTTGTGCTTATGCCGGTTCCAAGGGCGTGGTCTGGGGACCGGTCAAGGACATTATCCACGTCTCCCACGGCCCGGTGGGGTGCGGACAGTATTCCCGCGCCGGGCGCCGCAACTACTACACCGGGACCGTCGGTGTGAATACCTTCGGCACCATGAACTTCACCTCGGATTTCCAGGAAAAGGATATCGTCTTTGGTGGTGACAAGAAGCTGGGCAAGCTCATCGATGAGATCGAAAGCCTGTTTCCCTTGAGCAAGGGCATTACCATCCAGTCTGAATGCCCCGTCGGCCTTATCGGTGACGATATCAGCGCGGTGGCCAAGGAGAAGTCCAAGGAATTAAACAAGACAGTGGTACCCGTGCGCTGCGAGGGTTTCCGCGGCGTGTCCCAGTCGCTGGGGCATCACATCGCCAACGACTCCATACGCGATTGGGTGTTGGGCGCCCGCGACGATGATAACAGCTTCGAGGTTACACCTTATGACGTGGCCATCATCGGCGATTACAACATCGGTGGCGACGCCTGGGCCTCGCGCACCCTGCTGGAGGAGATGGGCTTGCGCGTGGTCGCCCAGTGGTCCGGTGACGGCACCCTGTCCGAGATCGAGCTTACCCCCAAGGTCAAACTCAACTTGCTGCACTGTTACCGGTCCATGAACTACATCTCCCGGCACATGGAAGAGAAGTACGGCATTCCGTGGATAGAATACAACTTCTTCGGCCCGACCAAGATCGAGGAGAGCCTGCGCAGGATCGCCGCATTTTTTGACGACAAGATCAAGCAGGGCGCCGAGCGCGTGATTGAAAAGTACAGGCCGGAATGCACGGCGGTGATCGAAAAATACCGCCCGCGCCTGGAAGGCAAGAAGGTGATGTTATACGTCGGTGGTCTGCGTCCGCGTCACACCATCGGCGCCTACGAAGATCTGGGCATGGAGATCGTTGGAACCGGCTACGAGTTCGGCCACGACGACGATTACGACCGCACCCTGAAGGAAGCGGGTGACGCCACTTTGCTGTACGACGACCTCACCGGTTATGAATTCGAGGAGTTCGTCAAGCGCATACGGCCGGATCTGATCGGCGCCGGAGTCAAGGAGAAGTATCTGTTCCAGAAGATGGGGATTCCGTTTCGCCAGATGCACTCCTGGGATTACTCGGGGCCCTATCACGGCTATGACGGCTTCGCCATATTTGCCCGTGACATGGACATGACCTTGAACAACCCTTGCTGGTCTCAGCTCACGGCGCCCTGGAAGCGCGAGCAACAGCAAGGTGGCGAGTAAGTGATGCGTACTTAATGCGTCGCCACTAAACCCTAACCCAATGCAACCGTAGTCCACGAATTTGTGGTGCGGCAGGAAAGTTACCATGAGCCAGAATGTAGACGACATCAAGCCCAGTTATCCCTTGTTCCGGGATGACGACTACAAGGAGAGCCTCGCCAGAAAGAGGGCGCTGTTCGAGGAATGTCATCCTCAGGAGAAGATCGATGAGGTCTTTAAGTGGACCACCACCGAGGAGTACCAGGAACTGAACTTCAAGCGCGAGGCCCTGACCATCGATCCGGCCAAGGCCTGTCAGCCGTTGGGAGCGGTGCTGTGCGCCCTGGGCTTCGAAAAGACCCTGCCCTATGTGCACGGCAGTCAGGGTTGCACGGCCTATTTCCGGACTTATTTCAACCGCCACTTCAAGGAGCCCATTGCCTGTGTGTCCGACTCCATGACTGAGGACTCGGCGGTGTTCGGCGGCCAGAAGAACATGATAGCCGGGCTTGCAAATGCCAGGGCCCTGTACAAGCCGGATATGATCGCCGTATCCAGCACCTGTATGGCAGAGGTGATCGGCGACGATCTCAACGGCTTCATCGGCAACGCCAAGAATGCAGGTAGCATCCCCGAGGATTTTCCCACTCCGTTTGCGCATACGCCGAGTTTCGTCGGCAGCCACACCGCCGGTTGGGACAACATGTTGGAGGGGATTCTGCGCTACTTCACCCTGAACCACATGGAAGACAAAGAGGCCGGCAGTAATGGCAAGCTCAACATCGTGCCGGGCTTCGAGACCTATCTCGGTAACTTCCGCGTCATCAAGCGTATGTTGAACGAGATGGGCGTGGATCACAGCCTTCTCTCTGATCCCTCCGAGGTGCTGGATACACCGGCCGACGGCGAGTATCGCATGTACGCTGGCGGTACCACGCAGGACGAAATCAAGGACGCGCCCAATGCTATCGATACCCTGTTATTGCAGCCCTGGCAATCGGACAAGACCAAAAAATATGTCAAGAATACCTGGAACCACAAGGCGAGCGCAATCAACATCCCTATGGGTCTGGCGTGGACCGACGAATTCCTGATGCAGGTCTCGGCGCTTACCGGCAAGCCCATTCCGGCGTCCCTGGAAAAAGAGCGCGGCCGCCTGGTGGATATGATGACCGACTCCCATACCTGGTTGCACGGTAAGAAATATGCCCTGTGGGGCGATCCCGATTTTGTTATGGGTATGAGCCGGTTCCTGATGGAACTGGGGGCGGAGCCGACCCATGTACTTTGCAACAACGCCAGGAAGCGCTGGCGCAAGGCTATGGAGAAGATGCTGGAGGAATCACCCTATGGCCGGAACGCGAAGGTGTATGCCGGCAAGGATCTGTGGCACATGCGCTCGCTGGTGTTTACCGACAAACCGGATTTTATGATCGGTAATTCATACGGCAAGTTCATCCAGCGGGATACCCTGGCCAAGGGCAAGGAGTACGAGGTGCCGTTGGTGCGCATCGGCTTTCCGATCTTCGACCGGCATCACCTGCACCGCATGACGACCCTGGGCTATGAAGGCGCCATGTACATCCTTACTACCCTGGTGAACGCGGTGCTGGAACGTCTGGACCAGGAGACCATGATCCTGGGGGTGACGGACTATAACTACGACCTCATCCGTTGAGGTCTTGACAGGGGTAGAACCATGCCAAATGTGATGATACGCCAAAACGAAACCGGGGCATGGATGTTCTATGTGGCGAAGAAAGGTCAGTTTGCGGGCGAGGTGTTTGTGAGTCTTATCCGCGGAGGCGGTAGGGCCCGGTGTTGTTAACTTACTATATAAGGAGGACGAGCCATGGCTATGTATATTGTTGCTGATGAATGTATTTGCTGCGGCGACTGTGTGCCGGAATGCCCCACAGAGTCTATCGATGAGGGCAAGATTGTGTTCGAGATCAATGCCGAGACCTGTAAAGAGTGCGAGGGGGAGTACGATTCGCCGAAATGCGTCGAACTGTGTCCCATTGATAACTGCATTCTTCCCCTGGAGGCTGCCTGAGGGGGTCTGCCATGGGAGAGATGGTTCAACGCGGTCTGCCCGAACCCCGGCCCTATGCGGAAGGCGATATGCTCGGCTCCATCCGCGTGGCCTGTGCATCCCGGGGCGATGAGCAAGTGGATGGGCATTTCGGCTCCTGTCCCCTGTTTCTGATTTATCAGGTTTCTGCCGATAAGATTCGTCTCATCGATCTGCGTGTGACTGAAAACGCAGCTCAGACGGATGACGGAAGCGCCTACCGCGCTGGTTTGATCAAGGACTGCCATATCCTTTATATACAGTCCATCGGCGGGCCCGCCGCGGCCAAGGTGGTCAAGGCCGGGGTCCATCCGATCAAGCTTCTCGAAGGCGGCGAGGCCCCGGAAGTGCTGGCACAACTGCAAAAGGTGCTGGCCGGATCGCCGCCGCCATGGCTGGCCAAGGTCATGGGCGTGGTTCCGGAAGAACGCGTGCGCTACAGGCAGCCGGAGGCGCCATGAAGGCTAATGATATTGCTGAGCTGCTTGACGAGCCGGGGTGCGTCCACAACAAGAAGTCCAAATCAGGTTGTGCCCGGCCCACGCCCGGCACGGCCGCGGGCGGTTGCGCCTTCGACGGTGCCCAGATCGCCCTGTTGCCCATCACCGATGTAGCCCATATCGTCCATGGTCCTATCGGTTGCGCCGGCAGTTCCTGGGACAACCGCGGCACGCGCTCCTCCGGGCCCGCCCTGTACCGGCTCGGCATGACCACGGACCTGACCGAGCAGGACATCATCATGGGTCGCGGCGAGAAGCGCCTGTTCCATTCCATCAAGCAGGCCATCGACGATTACCAACCGGCGGCGGTGTTCGTCTACAACACCTGCGTACCGGCGCTGATCGGCGACGACATCGAGGCGGTTTGCAAGGCGGCTGCAGAGCGCTGGGGCGTGCCCGTGGTACCGGTGGATGCGGCCGGTTTCTACGGTACCAAGAACCTGGGCAACCGCATCGCCGGTGAGACCATGCTGAAGTACGTAGTGGGTCGCCGCGAACCGGATCCCCTGCCGCCGGAGGCGCAACGCCCCGGCATCAAGGTGTACGATATCAATTTGATCGCTGAATACAACATCGCCGGTGAGTTCTGGCACGTGCTGCCGTTGCTGGACGAGCTGGGGCTGCGAGTACTGTGTACCCTGTCCGGTGATGCACGCTATCGTGATGTGCAGATCATGCACCGTGCCGAGGTGAACATGATGGTCTGTTCCAAGGCCATGATCAACGTGGCGCGCAAGCTCCGGGAACAATACGGCACGCCCTGGTTCGAGGGCAGCTTCTACGGTATCGCCGACACCTCCCACGCCCTGCGCGAGTTCGCGCGCCTCATCGGCGATGGGAATCTGACCGCACGCACTGAGGCCCTCATCACCCGGGAGGAGGCGCTTATCCATGCCAGGCTCGAACCCTGGCGTGAACGTTTACAGGACAAATGGGCGCTGCTTTATACGGGTGGCGTGAAGTCGTGGTCGGTGGTCTCGGCGCTGCAGGACCTCGGTATAGACGTGGTGGCCACCGGTACCCGGAAATCCACCGAGGAGGACAAGGCGCGCATCCGCGAACTCATGGGCGAGGACGCCAGGATGATCGAAGACGGCAGCCCCAAGGAGTTGCTGGAGATCGTCCGCGAATACCGCGCCGACATCCTCATCGCTGGCGGGCGCAACATGTACACGGCGCTGAAGGCGCGCCTGCCGTTCCTGGACATCAACCAGGAGCGTGAATTCGGTTACGCCGGTTATCAAGGCATGCTGGAGCTGGCGCGCCAACTCACACTCACCATGGAGAGCCCGGTGTGGGATGCAGTGCGCAGGCCGGCCCCATGGACCGTATCTTCCAGGGCGGGCCGGGCGGTGGTCGGCGGAGGCTGACATGGCTAAGATCATCAAACGCAACAAGGCCCTGTCCGTCAGTCCTTTAAAGACCAACCAGGCAATGGGCGCGTCGCTGGCCTTTCTGGGGATCAACCGCGCCATTCCCATGTTGCACGGCTCCCAGGGTTGCGCCGCCTTTGCCAAGGTGTTCTTCGTACGCCACTTCCGCGAGCCTATTCCACTACAGACCACTGCCATGGACCAGGTGAGTACCGTAATGGGTGCTGAAGACAACATCATCGAAGGGTTGAAGACCCTCTGCGAAAAGGCTGAACCGGCGCTGATCGGTGTGCCGACGACGGGGCTATCGGAGACCCAGGGTATCGATATGAAACCGGTGGTGAAGGTGTTTCGCCAGCGCTATCCTCAATTCTCTTCCGTAAAGGTCGTGCCTGTCAGCACCCCCGACTTCAGCGGCTGCCTGGAATCGGGCTTTGCCGCCGCCGTGCGTGCCCTGATTGAGGAGCTGGTGCCCCAGGCCGAAGAGGCCGGCACCCAACCCGGGCGGCAACAGCGACAGGTTAATGTACTGGCGAGTTCCCATTTGACGCCCGGCGATGTGGAAGTGCTCAAAGGAATCATCGAGGGTTTTGGGTTGCGCCCCGTGCTTATCCCCGATCTGTCGGATTCCCTCGACGGTCGTCTCACGGAGTTGGAGTTCAGTCCCATTACCGTGGGCGGTACACCGGTATCGGAGTTCGCCACACTGGGAGACGCCGCCGCAAGCCTGGTGATAGGGCCCTCGCTGGCCAAGGCTGCGGATATTCTAAGGCAGCGCACCGGCGTACCGGAGCACCGCTTCGACCACTTGATGGGGCTGGAGGCCGTTGACGAATTACTCATGACACTGGCAGCAATCAGCGGCAACCCGGTACCGGAATGTTTACAACGCCAGCGCGCCCAACTCCAGGACGCCATGTTAGATACCCATTTCATGTTGGGCCAGGCGCGCTTCGCTATTGCTGCGGACCCGGACCTGCTGAATGCCTTCGGTCAATTTTTAAACGGCATGGGGGCCGAGGTGGTGGCGGTGGTGGCGTCGAGTCGTGCACCGGTGCTGGAGCGTATCCCAGCGAGAGATGTAACGATCGGCGATCTGGAAGATCTGGAGTACATAGCGAAGGATCGAAATGCGGAATTGCTGATTGGCAATTCCCATGCTGCGGTGTTGGCGGAGCGCCTGGGGCTGCCGCTGTTGCGCGCCGGTTTTCCGCAGTACGATCGGCTAGGCGGTTACCAGCGCAACTGGATCGGATACCGCGGGATACGCCAGGCGCTGTTCGACCTGGCTGATATCCTGCTCGCCAGCAACCGCCATGAGATAAAACCCTACCGGTCTATTTACGCACAGAAACGCCAGGAGGTATTCAGCGATGGGATTGCAGCGGTGTCTGAGAATGGTTAACAGCGATACCAGTACGAATACAGCGAATAAGGCGTTGAAACTGGCGTTCGCCACCACGGACATGAAACATGTGGACCAGCACTTCGGTTCGGCGCGGGTGTTCGCTATCTATGCGGTGGACATAGAGCATGCCAAATTGCTCGAAGCGGCCCAGTTCGACAGAGTGGAACAAGACGGTCACGAGGACAAACTGGTTGCCAAGATCGCCATGTTGGAAGGTTGCGCCGCGGTCTATTGTCAGGCGGTCGGATCATCCGCTATCCGCCAGTTATTGGCGCACACCATCCAGCCGGTCAAGGTCGTCGCAGGCGTCGCCATCGCCGATCTGATTGGGTCCGTTCAGGATATGTTGCGCGCCGGTACGTCGGTGTGGCCGGCCAGGACCGTCGTTCGCCGGCAGGAGTCGGACACGAGGCGCTTTGACGCGATGGAGGCGGAAGGGTGGGAGGAATGAGTTCCGTGATTCGTGATTGGTTTCTTGAGACTTTTACTTTTTAAGGAGAACGTGCAATGACTGAAGGCGCAGTAGCAGTTGCCGAAGACGATCCAATATTGGAATCGGAATTTATGAAAGAAATTGTAAAGCAGATGCAGGCGCTTGACACCTGCGGCAACTATGATGAGTGGTCGGTGGTCCGTATCCTCGCCCCCTTTGTATTGACCGGGGAGCGAAAGCAGGATGTCTCCGCAACCGACGATCCCGATGAGATCATCGTGCTGCGGGTGAAGGCGTTCTATAACGCCATCGCTTCACTGGTTGAGAAGGAATGCGGTCTGAAGGCCGTCCTCATGGTTGCCCCCATTTATGAAGGCTCCGGCCGCGCCGTCATCACCACGGGCAAGTTGGTGGTGATGGACAAGCCCCTGGGCAATGTACACCGTTTCGGTTTCCCGAGCCTGTCGAAGATGAAGGATGAGGCCGACAAGCTACTTTCCGTGGCTCTCGAAATCATTGGCAAGTACCCTGGAGCGGCGGGTATGTAGAGAAGATGAGCCCCGGTAAGTGAACATGTCTAGAGCTAAACATACCGTCGTAATCGATGACACCACCTTGCGTGACGGGGAACAATCGGCGGGGGTGGCGTTCAGCGTGCATGAAAAGCTGGACATCGCCAGCCGCCTGGATGCTCTGGGGGTGCCGGAACTTGAGATCGGTGTCCCCGCCATGGGTGAGGAAGAGTGCGAAAGTATACGTGCCGTGGTCAATTCAGGTGTTAATGCACGACTGCTGGTGTGGAGCAGAATGTGCGCCGATGACTTGATCGCCTGCCGTCATCTCGGTGTGCAGATGGTAGACCTGTCCATCCCGGTGTCCGACCAGCAGATCCGCAACAAGCTGGGGAAAGATCATGGCTGGGTGTTGGACGCGATTGCCCGGCATGTTCCGCAGGCGTTGGATATGGGTCTTGAGGTATGTGTTGGAGGGGAGGACGCCTCGCGCGCGGATCCCGAGTTTCTGTTACGCGTAGCCGAAGCCGCACAGGCGAGTGGGGCGCGGCGCTTCCGCTTCGCCGATACCGTCGGGATCATGGAACCGTTTGGGGTGCTGGCGCGCATACGCCGCCTGCGGGCCGCTGTCGATCTGGAGATTGAAATGCACGCCCACGACGACCTGGGTCTGGCTACTGCCAATAGCCTGGCGGCGGCCCTGGCCGGAGCAACGCACCTGAATACCACAGTCAACGGTCTGGGCGAACGGGCCGGCAACGCAGCACTGGAAGAGGTGGTGTTGGGTCTGCAACAACTTTACGGTTTTGAGGTCGGTATTGATCTGCAGGATTATCCGGCGTTGTCGCACCGGGTTGAAACTGCGGCTGGACGGCCATTGTCGTGGCAGAAGAGTTTGGTGGGCGAGGGGGCGTTTACTCACGAAGCGGGACTCCACGTGGACGGTTTACTCAAAGACCCCTTGAACTACCAGGGCGTGAACCCGGCACAACTGGGCCGGCAACATCGGCTCGTATTAGGAAAACACTCCGGCACCCGGGCTGTCATGCAAGCTTATTCCGATTTGGGCCTGTCGCTTACCCGCGAGGAAGCGGCGCTGATGCTCGCCCAGGTGCGGGTCTTTGTGACCCGCGCCAAGCGTCTCCCGACACCTCATGATCTGGAGAGCTTCCACCGGGACCTGCGGGGTGGCGGCGTAAGGAGCAGTTTCATCCCGAACGGATGACTTTAAGGCAAAGAGCAAGACCCTTATACTTCACGCCGTTAACGGCGTGCGACCTGACCCTTATACCTTAATACTCTACTTATACTTTATATTCACACCAAAAAAAGGAGACTATCAAATGATCAAGAAGATACCTGATCTACCAGATAATGCCCTCGGCTTCACTGCAAAAGGGACGGTAACTGTAAATGACTACGAGTCCATCATAATTCCAGCGGTGGAGGAACTGTTCTCTCACCAGAGCAAGATTCGGTTCCTTTACCACCTCGGTGAAGAGTTCACAGGATTCGAAGTCGGCGCCATGTGGGATGATATAAGATTAGGCCTGAAGCACTTCACAGGCTGGGAGAGAATGGCAGTCGTATCGGATATCGAGTGGATACGGATAGCCATCAAAATCTTTGGACTTGGGATCCCAGGGCATGTCCGTGTATTTCATAACAGCGAATTTGCTGAAGCAACACAGTGGATCAGCGAATAGCTTGTCCGTTGCTTTTGGGATAAAGCCACCATACAAGGCGCTGAATAAAATCATGAAAAAAATATGTTTTCGATTCGACGTTGATACATACCTTTGCGCTTTCAAAGGTTAAGGAACCTCTGATCAATTATGCCATACCTCTGGCTTACAGTCTGATTCACAATCAAGGCGGAACTTTGAAGGCATGCCTGGGCCTGGTGAAAAGTGACAACGCAGAGTGTGAATCAGACTGTAAGCCCCGCAGGGCGAGGCCTGAAGCGCACATCTACGGTATTGTGCTTCTTGCAAAGGACCGGGCCATTCGCTGCGAAGCACGCTTTGTAGCTGCACGCTTCAGGTCTCGCAGAGGCATGGCATAATTGATCAGAGGTTCCTTAAAGCGAGAGTGGCAACTGTACTGCTTGATACATAATATCAAGAAGTTAAATCATTTTGGGAAGATGGCCGCATGAACCAGGAGAAACAGCATGGCTTGAGTATGCAGACAGTAATGCACTATGTTATGGTTTAGAGTAGGTAGATATTTAGGAAACGAAATGACGATAAAAAGAAAAGGCTGTGCAGGATCGATTAGAGAAATCAAGAAACAAGACGATCATGCTGATTGCGCTGGAAAATGGATTTTTCTACAGCCTTGTTAACTTAAATACGGTATTTATAGTTGAGTGCGCGTTCTAAACATCTCAAAAATCTCCTGAGGTTGATAACCCTGCTTATTACCATCGCCGGAATCGCACTTGCTATCGAGTATTATCAGATCCGCGATGGTGAGAGGGTCGACGGGCGTATTATCGAAAAACACAGGAAGGCGAAAGGCGGTGGGCCATACGGCGATGCTTACGAAATCATTATCGAATATCCGGCATATGGGCAGCTCAGACGTTTTACTACCTCACGGGCGGTTTGGGATACGTGGGGAGCGTTAAATACTATTGGTGCCACCGTACCTGTGTTGTACCTGAAAGATGGGGAAGCATTCATCGACCGCTTTAGTTATCTGTATCCCTTTACAGCAATACTTCTAGGTCTCTCGATAACGGCGATAGCTGCACTTCTCTGGCTTCTTGTTATTCCTCAGTCACGCATCGAAACTGCCTCCTCACGCGTAAAGCGATATAGAAACGCAAAAAGTGGTACGCACAAGCACCTTAGCCCCAACCGCAGACTGCTGCTCAAGCGCCTGAATCTCTGGTTGCTTATGGCAGGAGGTATACTTGGTCTGCTGGTTATTGGCATCCTGCGCTCATCCCCATGGTTAGTCATTTTCAGCTTTGTCGCCTTCGTGTTACTTCGGTTTGCTATGCGGTGGATATTGGTTTGTCCCTACTGTGGTGCTCCACTCACGAAAGATCTGCAGGAGATAGGGCCACGTATTGTTTCAAGAACCAACTGGCTGGTAGTAAGGGACTACCTGGCGAAGGGAGTCCCTGTCACCTGCAGGAATTGTGGTCGTTCGCTGGATGACTGACTATAAAAAATTAACACATATGAGCCGCTTTCAAGTCAAATAGGTATTACAAACTATTTCAGTCACACGATATGTGTCCGAAAATAAAGCAATGAAGAAAATCGGCTACCATATCTGTCATGGTAGCTGTTAAGTCAGTCGCTTACTGCAAACACATATAGAGGTTCCTTAACCAATGGGAGGCCCCTTTTATTTTTCGACCGAAGGGAGAAATCCTGTAATTGCCTGAGGGGCAGGATAGCATCTGTTTTATGTTTGTCTCTTCACAAGCTCCATTCCTTCACCTTTTATAAACAGGAGCCAGATTAAGGAAATTATAAAAATCAGCGCACCAGAGAGGACAATTACGGCGCCCGGATCCCTGTTGATAGTCAGAATAGCATATGGCCTATAGGTGAGCCCGGAGAAAACAAGCTTGAGCCCGTCGAAAGCAAGGGGTGTCTTGTCTGGGTATTGCAACAAAAACCAGCCAGTCACCAGGAACTTCTCTCCCTTGTATACCTTTACTTCCAGCGCAGGGTTTCGGTATTGTTTCGAGGCCGAATACACTTTCCCCTTACTGTCTCTGGCAAAGTCTGGAATGAGGCCTTCCAGTTTGAGCGTATAACCCCTGCTGCTCGTAACACTCTTTTCATGAAGCTTGATCTTGATTATCTCCTGGGTACCGTTGCCTGAAAGTTCAAACTTCATACTCTCGGGGGCCTCACCGTGGTGGGTGATATAGACCGCATTACCCTGATACAGGAGAGGTTCATTTAATCTCACCACCTTGTCCTTGACGACTCCTTTGTCCCGTATGAGACTGAGGTAGGCATCCATTCTTTGCATGTCGCCATTTTTGGTAAATGCAACGTCCAGTTTGTTCAGCCGTAGCGATAGCTCACTGCTCTGTGGCATGGGGATGCTGCTGCCTTCGAAAAGGCGGTTGTCCATTGTCCGAAACCCGGAGGCGCTGGATACCAGGTGCCCCAAAAGACCGATGATGAAGCCCAGATGGATGGCCTGGGAAAGTATTCTTCTGGGTTTGATCCTGGCCGCGTCCCGTCGAGGTCTTAACATAAACACGATCGAGTCTACAGTGCAGACAATAGTATTTACCACAAAGAGAGCTAGCAGGATAAGGAGGAGAAATATCCACCATGAAGCGGTGAGATTGTTCAGGCCCGCGCCAAAAAGCCAGTAAAAGAATATTTCCAGATCTATCGCCCCGAGGGCTTTTGGAGAACTGGAAAGCAGAATGGTTCCCGTCAGCACATCGATTGTAATGAGAAGGGACAATACAACCGCCAGGCGGGTGGAAGTGAAGAATTTCCAGATACTCTTCATCATGCCTTACATCCCGTGAGAACTTTTCAGGAAGATGCTAACCCCAAGGTAGGTAAACATCACCAGGGCAAAGCCGATTATGGCCATGACAGACACTGTTTTTCCCCGCCACCCCTTAAGCATGCGTGTGTGTAATACGCCAACATAATAAAACCAGAGCAGCAGTGACGCCGCACTCTTTGATTCCCATAGCCAGTAATTGCCCCATGCCAGATAGCCCCAGATTGCGCCAAGCAGCATGGAACCCGAGAAGAATGCAAATCCCCACAGAATCGCCCGGTAAGTAATGTTTTGATATATCCCGAGTTCGGTGCCTGTACCCGTCTTTTCCCTGAGGAGATAAAATGCCCCGGCCGCTGCCGCAAGGGTGAAAAGCGCGTAGGCAAAGAAGGAAGTCACGACGTGGATTTCGAACCACCATGTCTTGAGGACAAGAGGCAGGCGATATACACCTGAATCAGAAAAGGCGGCAAGAAGGAGTGCGAGAAAAATGACAGGAATGGTCAGCGTGTCTGTTGTCCTGAGCCTGTAACGAAACAGAAGTATCGTATTCAATACAGCGATTGACCAGCTGAAAAAGAGCAGGGTCTCGAATCGCCCGGCCATGGGGGCATGGCCTGTTTCCATTATTCTCAGAGCCAGGACAATGGTGAGGAAAGCCAGGGCGAGTATCAGTATGTATGTGGATACACGCTGCAATGTACGACGTGATTCGTTTCGAGCGAGAACATGGCTGATGAAGCCTGCGCCATAAAAGGCTATGGACAGCCAGAGAAATATCTCCGTCATTATTTCCACGGCTCCCTGTTCCCAATGGGAGTGACCTGGGGGTAACGGTAAATCTTGTTCTCATAATTCTTTACTATTACCTCTACTTCATTAATTTCTATAACCGTGTCCGAAGGGAGCAGCGAAATCTTTCCACCCCCGCCAGGAAGATCAATAATGAACTTTGGTATAGCAAACCCTGATATATGCCCCTGCAGGCCCCTGAGTATATCCAGACCGCACTCAACGCTTGTCCGCATGTGATCAGTGCCACGTGTCAAATCGGCCTGATACAGATAATACGGCTTTACCCTGATGGCAATGAGTTTTTGCATCAGCTCTTTGATAGTCTCCAGGTCGTCATTAATCCCTTTAAGGAGGACTGTCTGGCTACCCAGTGGAATACCCGCATCGGCGAGCCTGTTGCAGGCGGTCGTCACCTCCCTGGTTATTTCTCGTGGATGAATAAAGTTTATGTTTATATAGAGGGGGTGATATTTTTTAAGCATCCTGCAGAGATTTTTTGTTATACGTTGTGGGAGGGCGCCTGGCATACGGGTCCCGATTCTGATTATCTCGATATGCGGTATATCCCGTACCTTTTCCAGTATCTCTTCAAGTACTTTATCTTTTAGTATTAACGGGTCTCCACCCGAGAGTATTACATCTTTAATCTCTTCATGGTCCCTGATGTAATCAATACCCCTGCGAACCATCTTCCTTGATATGGGTCTCTTTCCTGCAAGTCGCTTCCTTGTGCAGAATCTGCAATAGATTGCACACTGATTTGTAACCATCAATAGCGCCCTGTCTTCATAGCGATGCACAATAGACGGGACAGGGCTATCACCTTCTTCATTGAGGGGGTCATCCACACCTACGTCATCATAAATCTCACGTTCATCAGGTACTACTTGTTTGTATATAGGGTCATCCTTTTTCTGTATGAGCGCCGTAAAGTAGGGATTTATCTTTGCCGGATATTCTGCGACGACTTTATCGGTCTTCCCGTTCTCAAGATCAAATACCGTCGAGATTTGATCGGCCTCTTTAAGGCTCTTTTTTAATATATGTTGCCAGCGTTCCATAGTCCTATACCGTTATTTAACCGTTTAGATTGTTCAGCTGCTTGCAACGACGGTTATTACCGAATCCGTCATTCCGTGTATAAGCTTTTTATCAAGGGGACATACAGTAGCCAGTATGCCCGCCAACTTTACATCTTTTCTATACACAAAATAGTATGGACAGAGACGTACCCGCCCCTTCATTGTTTTTATATCGCCTGTGGACTGGTCTAAATAGTTGACCTCAACATGTCGTCCCTTATGATATTTCTGGAGTATATGCGGAGTTCTATAAAAATCTTCGAGTGTCCTGTCTATGACATCTCCCCATTCTTTTTTTGATACGTCATGTCCGACCACAACACCTCTACTCCCCCACGCCAGCTCTGAAAACCCGGATGGCTTTATAACAAACTCCTTCCTTTCGCTTTGTGTCGCCTGTTTCAGTTCTGCCCAGCAGGCGACAGGTCGTTTGCCGACTTTAAGCCCTGGAATTATCCCGTAAGGAGGTAGCTCCGCCGGATCGAGTATCCATGTAGGGGGTAAAATCTTGTGTAGTACAGAAAATACCTTTTCCCCTAATGTAGTCATCCAGTATTCCCTGAGCATGGGGTGATGAAACAGGGCATACAGCATTTTCTCCTCGAGAAAGGGTTTAAAGGGCGGGGTTATAGACACCCGGTTTTTTTTGGCGCTATACATAATCAGTTCAGCTTTCGGGATATTCATCAGATCGAACAACTCAAAGAATCTATAAAGGACGTCGATCTTGCATCGGTTCTCTCCCGATTTAATGTACAGGCCTTCCTCCGTAAATATAATATCCTCGGGTTTAATAGTTGATACATTTACGCCAACTTCCCGCATGGCCCCTGCCAGCCACTCCATCTCAGACCGGTAATCCCTGGATTCCTCGGAGACCACAATAGCAATGACTGGATCATCTATCCGGGGGGCGGCAGACTTAAGCATATTCAGGAAGCCATCTGCCATTCCCTCTCCCTCACCGACTATCTTATTATCTGTTTCTATAAACAAGGTGGATGAATAGGCACTGTTGAGGCTTCCAGTAATACCCATACCACCCGGGACGGCATCTAATTCTGTCGCAACCATTCCGTCCTTCGTCAGTATAATGTCAGGTCTTATGATACCGGGAAGCAGGTTTTTCATCCTGTTCATACGGGCATATTCTATAAGGGACTGAGGTTTCCCCTGATCCAGATATCCGGCAATCCATTCTGGTTGCTTTCCATGTATGCTTTGATAATAGAGATTGTTTGAGGCGCTATAAAACAGATAAAGACATCTGCCAAGAGACTCGATAAAGGTGAGTTCTTTTTTTTCCATAAAGAAAGGTTCTGGGGATATATTCCAGTTAATGTAGACTCCGTCCTCAATCAACCTGTCCTTAATATATAGGCACTGCTCTTTATATGCTGTGTGTCTGATCATTTTGTTGTTTGGGCGATGGTTGTTATTGGTCATCGAAGAAGACGGTCGTCCGACAGATACCGTCCCTGGGTTCGTGAGCGGAATTTCTCTGATGTATTTCGAGCTGTGATATTCCCGTTTCTGCACTGGCCACCTCTCTCCGATCTAAATTGATTAGTGACATCCTAGAACATGTCTGCTAGACACAGGTCAATCCAGATATTTGGCTTGACATCTTATTGTAAAGCCCCCCTTCACCATTTAACTGCTTCGTCGATAGACCGTGAGCGCCAGTGATTTGGCCAGTGCTTCCGCCTGCTGTTCCATAACATTGCTAATGGCCTGTGTGATAGCATCCCGGGCCAGGGTGAGCAGATGGGGGATGCGTACTGACCGGCTTAACATACGAGTTTCCCTGGCATAGAGCATGAGTATGTCCTGTAGCAGGTCCCGGAACTGCGACTCGCTATAAAGCTCATTCACTGCTGCGCGAAATGAACTGACGTTTTGCCATTGGGTAAGGATGCGGTAACTTGTTTGCAGCAGTAGTTCAATACGCTGCTGCCGATAGCGTTCAATGTCCTGATACTGGATCTGGATATCGATAGGAAACACGGATGCTTTGCGCAAAAAGGTTTGATCGATTTTCCGTGCTTCCTGCAACAGGGCAGCCACATGGGCAGGGCCAGGTTTTATTCCGGATTGAAGCACTGTGGCTGCCCGGGTGATGACCATCCGGTCTTTCTCCACTTCCTTGCCGACATTAATGTCCAGAAAAGACTGAAAGGCAGGCAATGCCAATCTGAACAGGGTGTAAGCTTTAAGGCCTTCCACAGTGCGCTGACTGAAGTCCTCCATCATAACGCGGTTCATGGCACAAAGTACGTTGACTCTGTTCACGGTTCCGCCAGGTGATTAGGTATCGAGAGACTTCATCGCCGTGTGATAGCCTATCATGCCGCCTAACAGGGACTGGCTTGAAACCTCCTCAAATCCCACATCACGAAGTAAGTCTGAGAACTCATCAGCAGAATAAAACATGCGCAGGGCATTGATGAAATATTGCTTGCAGCCACGGGTCATGGTGGAGCTTCGAAATAGCAGGGCGGTAAAGTTCAGACAAAAACGCAGGTAGGAATAATAGCTCAACTCCACGAATTTGTTGGCCGGGCGCAGCATATCGCAGTGATAGAAGCGCCCACCCGGTTTCAGCACCCGCCTGATTTCAAGGCAGACATCTATGATGCGTAAATGTCGCGAGGCATACTGCAGGGTGACCACATCGAAATGATTGTCGGGGAAGGGCAGGGTATGGACATCGCCGATAGTACTGTCGATATGCATTCCGAGCTTGTTAGCCAATTCATACCCCACCGCCTGCATGGCTTTGCTGCGGTCCATAGCGTGAACCTGCAGATCTGGCTGTTTTTTCAAGAGTGCGATACCAATAGCGTTGGTTCCGGCACAAACATCCAGCACCTTCTGCTTACTTTGCACGTCTATGGTAGAGAGAAAACGGTTGCGAAAGAAGGGCCAGAGACCAAGGCTGGCCACATGATTGGCGTGGTCATAATAATGGGCGACATCAGAAAAGACATCATCCAGTTCTTCTACCCAAACTTGCTTGAATTGGTGCTCGCGATTATCCTCTTTTGTGGCAAACTGGATTGCGCGCTCACCGTTGGCCATATTTCCTCCTCTGTGTAGTTTTATTGTTGATGTAATTATAACAGTGATGTCTCTACATTATTAATGTAAACCAGCACGATTAGCAGCAATCGCATGTATTTTCAGCCTGCGACCAACCCATCCGCAAGTGTTGTTGAGAAAATTGGGGCTCGACCGAAGTTTACGCTAGTATTAGAAACAATTGAAGTAAATGGGGTATGCCATTAGCAGTTTTCAGTCAACAGGGGAATTTAATGGCAAACCCCTTTTTCACAACAAGTGGCTCAGGCGGACGTAAAAAATACACCGATTAGCATGGTGTTAGTCCCGAAGGAATGTATAGTAAATGGAAACTGAATGTCGCAGAAATATTAAAGAGTTGCATGTATTTATTGAGTCATGGCTGAAAGGTCTGGTAGAGAAATCCAGGCTGGAGTTTCAGTACTTTGAAGATGCACTCGATAAGGATTTTATCATTATACATCCGAGCGGTAAGCTTCAAACTAAGCCAGATATCACCAGTGATTTGTGGGAGGTGTATGGAGTCCGGCCCAAAAGTTTCACAATTACAATTCGAGATATCAAAATTAGATCTATATCAGAGAATATTTGTATATTGAATTATGAAGAATGGCAAACAGGTGTAGAAGAATTAGCTCGTATAAGTACTGTAATTTTTCGAAAACCTGCAAACAGTAGCAAAAATTACTGGTTTCATTTACATGAAACCTGGGTGCCAGGTTTCATGTAATCGTATGTTCAGATCAGATAAATAATGACTCTGGATATAGCAAATAATTCCATAAAAGGACAGAATCTCGATTTAAAAATACCAGTAAACACACTCTCCAGGGAATAAAAATGCTTGATTTAGGATTTACTAATCCGATGATTGAATTTACACTCACCTGCCAATAAAACAATAGGCTTGAGAGGATATTCATGTGAAGAATAAACCATTAAAATTGACCGCACGTAGTGTAGCGTTCGGGATTACAGTGATCTTGACGGTATTTTCAAACAGTTCGTGGGCTGAAAAAGATAATCGTGTAGCGGTAGTACTTGATGATGAGAATCGCGCATTTGTCCTTCATGAGATGCGGCAAAACGTGAGCGGCCTTCAACAAGCAATAACCGCCCTGTCCAAAGATGATATGAAAGGTGTTGCGTCCGCGTTGCGGCCTTTGGGGATGCAAAGTATGGCCAGCGTACCTCCGACTCTAATGAGCTCAGTTCCGGGTGGATTTATGCAAATCGGTATGCCAAATCACCTGGCTTTTGACAAGATAGCGGATGCCGCGGAAAAAGGTGCCTCAACAAAAGATATATTGTCCAGTCTTGGTATGGCAATGAACCGCTGTGTTGCCTGTCACGCTGCTTATCGGATTGAATCCAAATAATCCTATGTTCCTGCAATAAGAAAGGGCTTTACACTCCGCAATTACTCGCATTACCAAGCTGCCCACCTGGCAATAGACCAGCTACAACCATCGGCTTGTGCACATTCTTCTGCCACCCTCCGATGGATGAGTGATTTTTATCAAGAATCGTTTTGGATGCAACCTGATTCCATGATTTATTCTCTAACTTCTGGAAATAATAGGCCATCTCGATATATTCACTGGCATACCAGAAGCTGTTGGCGTTCCGACCAATGTCATAAAGTTCATCGATACTGGCACCCTGGGACGCCGCAAGTTCATAGAGTCCGAGCAATGCAGAGCCATGGTTGCAGTCCTGGAAAAAGGTGTCGTTATTGCAGCATGGCCGGTAACTGTTTTTCGCTACTTCGAGAACTCGGGCCTCCTGCTCGGGAGTCAGGTCAATGGCGGAGACCTTGTTGAAGTAGCCCCCACCGCTGCGTGCTTCACCCAGAACCCATCCACCTGTACTCGCAAAGCGACCGACTGCCGGGCTATTGAGCTTGCTTTTTTCATTAAACTGGGTCTTTGTTGCCATTCCTAGTGGCCACATGAGATTGAGCAAAAATGGTGCTGTCTGAAAGCTCATGGTAACTGGTTCGGATGATGGCTGAGTGAATAATTCCTCAACCCATGTCGGAAGGCCTCCCCGTTTGGCGTACACAAACTTGAATTTTTCGGGGGAAATAACACCGGCTTCTACCAGTCGTTGTATGGAATCGCCGAATGATACATTCAGTTTATGTCCTTCCAGTGGCAATACATCACGAGACATCCTGCCCAGAGCTGCAGTTTGTTTCCCCTTGATATACATTAAAAATCTCGTGTCGTTACTGGCCCAGAATAGCGAGCCTATCACGCCCCCCAGCGCTCCCACACCGAGCGCGGCCGAGGTGCCTATAAGGAAACGTCGTCTAGAGTTAGACGGTTGATCAGAATTCTTCATGTAATAATGCTCCGTGTACCAGGATTAGTGTCTGAATGACATCTATCAATTTTAGCTTTTGGATGAAGTTTTTTCCAGCTAATTATGCCCCGAAAGAAAATCGAACCATTACTGTTACTATGGGAATTGCACTATAGGATATGAATCCAGGTGTGCTGTGTTAGTCCTTCTGCCCCTGTTTACGATCTGCGAACTGATGTTGTGTTAAAGCACTTGCGAATCGTTCAATAATAATGCCTGCTGGCTCGATCGTATTGATACCAGTAACACTTTTCCCTGCCTGCCAGTAATCAAGCGAACCGGTTTTGTCGAGTACAGCTTGTTTCAATTTCCACAAAGATCTCAGTATATAGATTGTGCGCATGAGATATTTACGTTTTTGTCCACGCAACATCCATTTTTCGAACTGGTTGGCCTTCATACCAAGGCGGTCGGTATAAGGTGTGCGTATCAATGATACGGGCGTGCCGCTGACGCGTTCGCTCAACACGATATCAGATTCATTCGCATCTACGATTGCCTGTTTGTACGGTAGAGGTGCATTACATTCAGTTGTCGCGATAAATCGGGTTCCCATCTGTACACCGGCATAACCCTGATCCAGGGCATGCAGGAAATTGTTCGGGGTACTGATACCGCCTGCGCATATTATCGGTAGGCCGGAATACTGCAATTCATCATACAGCTCCTGTGTCGACCTGCTACCTGCGTGACCACCGGCACGATTGTTCACTGCGATAAGGCCATCGACGCCGGCATTGATTGCCTTCTCGGCCCATTTTGTTTCGGTGACGTCGTGGTAAACGACTCCGCCGGCATCGTGTACGCGTTTGACGACCCAGTCGGGTTTGCCCATGGAGGTAATAAAAAATCGCACACCTTCTTCCAATGCGATTTCGATCCACTGCACCATGCGTTCGTGATAGCGCTTGCTACTCTTTTCAATCAGCGCGTTCATGCCAATGGGTTCATTCGTAAGCGAGCGGATGTAACGCAGGCCCTGGCGGAAACCATAACCATGGACATAAGTCAGCGAGATCGGTTGAACAATGCCCAATGCCCCGGCCTTCGATGCCGCTGCCACCAGTTCTGGGTTACTACAGGGATACATTGGCCCGCAGATAATGGGGAGTGCAATGCCCGCATGAAGGGTAAACACGTTCTCGAATTTTTGTGGGTGTGTTGTCACTGTTCTGGTGGTACTGGACCCAGACGCCAGTTCACGGTTGTTCGGGCAACCACATCGCCATTTGTATCTCGTATATCAGCGTGGACCTCGAAATCTGTGTCTTCGGTAATTGTCGGTGGTGAGCAATGACTCTCCGCAATCAAACCACCTCGCGCCTTTTTGTAAAATTCGATAGACAACCTGGTGGGGATACCGCGAGTATCTGCAGACAGGGCGTCTAGCATCGCCAGTCCGCTGGCGACCTCACCCAAATTAGCCAAAGCCAGGGCATGTATCGAGTGCAGGTGGTTGCGAACCCGTCGGCGATCGCGCATATGAATTTGGGCATAACCGGGTTTAAGTTTCCTTACGTCGGCGCCAATTGTTCCTGTATAAGGGATGACCCAACCAAGAATTCGGCTAAATAACCAGGCTCCTCCGGGCAGGTGCTCCAGGCGTTGCCAAAGATGCTGTAGGCGTGCGATTGGGTTGTCTTTGATAGATGAAGTCATTACATCCTCCTTTGTTGCCCGCTACTATACAATCAATGGCAAAATAAAAACCGGGTTAGAGACATCTGATGTTTAAGCACTTGAAAAAAGCAGCGTATCTGGTTGATTTGATGTTGCAAGATAATCAAATATCTAAAAAGAGGATATGCCAGTATGATAAAGATAATGTTGTAGAATTGAATAGTCCAGTCACAATCCTGGATCTATTAACCGACATGCCAGGAGCGGGTCACAGTAATTTATCCAACAGGGGATACCACTGGGGTGAAACCCGAATACATGCGATTTATGCGCGGGGAAACAACCAGGGATGAGGAATAGCCGCCATAATAAATCTGCTGCTATACTCAGAAATTTCACGCTAACCTAAACACAAAGGAAAAACTATGAAAGCCACATTATTAACTATCGGAACAGCAATGCTATTTACTATTGCCTCTGTAGCTACAACTGCCTTCGCAAGTCCTGGCGAGAAACATGTTGAAGAAAAGGGGGGTCATCACGAACAAGGAGAAGGCAGTCAGGCAGGGGGGCATTCGGGTCGCATGGCCGATGTGATGAAAAGATTAAAAAGCGAACTTGGCGATAAATACAGTCAGCCGGTGCCTGTAGCCAGCAAAGAACAACTGGCTTCTGGGAAAAAAATCTATACTAATTCATGTGTGGCCTGTCATGGCAAGAGTGGTAAAGGAGATGGTCCGGCCGCTGCTGCTCTTCAGCAAAAGCCAGCTGACTTTACCGACCCTGAACACTCAAGATTTTATTCTGACCAGGGGCGTATACAGATAATCAGAAAAGGCAGTGAAGGTACAGCCATGGCAGCCTGGGAAGGTGTACTCAATGAAAAAGAAATCCAGTCGGTGTATGCTTATGTTCGTTCACTAAGAAGTCCCGAAAATGAAGAAAAACAGGGGCACGGTGAGCATGCTCATTAAAAACGTTCAATGAATGGCATGCCTATGGACAGGACTCGATTATTTCTTCGTTGTACTCTCAATAACAAACCGGGCTATCTCTTCGGGCTGATTTAAATCCAGCATGCTAAGGTCATCACGAGTACTGACGTCTGATTCAATCGGACCATCACAGGCAATTGCAAAAATATCTTTGTCATCAGGAAACATTAGAGGTTTCCCCAGTGCTGGTCTATGCAGTTCAATCTTGGGGAAGTGTTCATGTTTGAAACCTTCCACCAGTATCAGATCCAGTTTCTCAAGATCGAGGGCATTTATTGCATCAGTCAGTGATGGCTCATCCTGTTCTTCATCTATTTCACGTATCCAGGCCATGCGGTGACGTGAGGTAACCAGTGTCTGTTTGGCCCCGGCTTTACGCAGCACATAACTGTCCTTACCTGGGTAGTCGATGTCAAAGTGGTGATGGGCGTGTTTGATGACACCGACTTGCAGGCCGCTTGCAGATAAAAGCGTGATCAATTTTGTCAACAGGGTAGTTTTACCTGTGCCACTCCAGGCGCAGAAGCCAAGCAGAGGCGGTCTCTTAGTGTTTTTTGTCATTGTGTTAGTCCTGCTGCAGCTTCCTTAAGGAACCTCTGATCAATTCATGAACTCGTATCTTACGCCTAAAATATCCAGTTTTTTCGTTGCAAACCTTCGCAATAGCTAGCTATTACGTGCGATTTACGCCTCAAACCTGAACATTTTAGATCGCAATCTACTTCGTCCAGAATTAATCAGAGGTTCCTTAATTCTTCATCGGTATTTATATTCAGGAACATCTCCGGGTAGTCAGAAAAATCTGCTATGGCGACCTTATGTTGTGCAAGCCAGAGCTTGATGGCGCGGTTGCCCTGTTTCAGGAAAGCAGTGAGATCTACTGCCAGCGAGGCTGGTATCAAAGCATACATCTGCTGCATGCGAAATCCATCGTGGGCAACAGCAATTTCTGCGCTGTTTTCAGCTAGTGTTGTAGACAAACGTGCAACGTAATCTGCAGCTAACTGAGGTCCATCGCAGGGTAGAGTAATGATAAACTCTGTATTGACGGTATCCAGGGCCGTCAGAATTCCTGCAAGTGGTCCCTGAAAGCCGGGTATTTTGTCTTTTATGACAGGGAATCCAAACTGCCGGTATTGTTCCCGGTTACGATTGGCATTGATAATAACCCGGTCAAGCTGTGGTGAAATTTGCTCGATGATTTGCTCGATTATGGTTTTTCCATGCAGTTTGATCAGGCCTTTATCCTGACCTCCCATGCGTGAACTCTGACCACCAGCTACAATGACTGCTGTGATGTTTGTTTTATCGGGTATGTGTATTTGTGTCTTCATCTTGCGTGATTGTCGATATAATCATGGAACAGACGGGTAGAAAGAGATTTGATTTGCGGTATGGCTCTATGCCGATTATTCTGCGCAGAATATCCAGAGAGCCACACTGTGACAGACTAAGGAAAAGTTCGCAATGACAAAAGAAAGACAATTTATTCCGTTGAACATCGCCATTATGACGGTTTCAGACAGCCGTAACGAGGAAACCGATAAATCGGGCGCTACCCTTGTTAAAATGCTGACTGAGGCAGGGCATAAGCTGGCTGATAAGGTAATTGTACCTGATGATATGTACCGCATACGTGCGGACATTTCTCGCTGGATAGTTGATGAGGAGATTCAGGTGGTTATTTCGACAGGTGGTACAGGTTTGACGGGACGCGACGGTACGCCAGAGGCGGTCACACCGCTGCTGGATAAGGTGATTGAGGGATTCGGTGAGATGTTTCGTGTCATTTCCTATGATCTTATCGGTGTGTCGACTATACAGTCACGTGCACTGGCCGGTACGGCGAACGGTACATTTATTTTCTGTCTGCCGGGGTCAACGGGTGCCTGTAAAGATGCCTGGCAGCACCTGATATCGGTACAGCTGGATTATCGTACTCGCCCCTGTAACCTGGTGGAGATAATGCCGCGCTTACTGGAGAAATAGAGTACATTTACACAATAACGACTACCACCATTCAGAGGAGAAGGAAAAAGTGAAATTCAACATCCCCGGATACCAGCGCAAGATTATTATTGTTGGATTACTATCATCCTTGCTACTGTTATTACAGGGCTGTGGCAGTGGCAGAAAAGGCATCACCATTGATTCTGACCCACAGGGTGCCGATATTCTTGCTGATGGAAAGAATATCGGTAAGACGCCCATGCAGATCAAACAGGATGATGTTTTCCCTCCCCATTGGTACGGGAGGAGTTACATGGTGAAAGGAAAGCTGGAAATACAGAAAGAGGGTTGCGAAGGAGTCAGTATGGAGGTCAACGACCTGGTTCTGTCGAAAGATATCAGGAAAAACCTGACCTGTAAGCCAGGGATAATACAAAAGGCTCCAGTAGCAAATATGCCTGGGAAGAAAAAGCCAGTTACGCAAAAACCAGCAGCACAAAAGGCAGTACCGGCAGCCATACCCGTAACAGTGGAATCCAGGCCTGCTGTGAAGGCCAGCAGTGTTGATGATGAAATTGAAAACCGTCTATCCAGACTGAAAGGTCTGCGTGATCGTGGTGTCATCAGTTCTAAGGAATATACTGAGCAGAGAAAGAGGATTCTGGAGTCAATATAGTTTTAATAGATTAATTTAAACAAAGGGTTAACTAATGAAATTAATGTTATATCACATATTTTTTATACTTATTTTTACACTCTCATCAGTGTCACTGGCAAATGACAAAAGCACAGAGGGCAATTCGATGGACAAAATTAAAGGGGCAGCAGGTGAAGCCTGTAAGACCAGTAAAAAGGTAGCTGGTGCCACCTATGATGCAGGAAAAGAAGTTGCACATGATGCTGCGGCTGCAACAGAAAAAGCGGTACACCATGTTGCAGATAAAAGTACAGAATTAGCGCATGACGCTGCTGAAGCAGGCGAACAGGCCTGGGACGCAACGAAAGCTGCGGCACATAAAACAGCAGAGAAAAGCAGGGAAATCGCTCACGATGCTGCTGAAGCCAGCGGGGAGGCATGGGATACCACTAAAGACGCCACGGGCAAGGCTGTTGAATACACCGGTAAGAAAATGCAAGAGGCTGGAGATGCTGTGCAGAAGTCAGGTAGCTCAATGCAGAATTAATCAGAGGTGCTAAAACCGTAACCAGGAAACACAATGAAAAAACTTCTTTGTATCTTCAGTATTACTCTGACACTTATAATCTTTTCAGGCTATGGTTACACTGCTCAGGTATCAGCTGATGCCCCGGTGCTGTCGCGGATCGTGAAAAATGGACAGTTGGTACCAGGAACCTCCGGCAACTTCCTGGAACGACTGGATAAGACGCTAACCCTGGAAGTGCTGGCAAAAAAATGGCTGGGTGACTTGATGAGAAATACTGAAAATGCCAGGTAAAATCTCTGTTCATCAGCTTCCCCGGCTATAAAATACCAGGTCGGCCTTTGCCGGCCTTGTTTTATTGATTCTGATCAGTAGTAGAAATGAAAAAGAAAATAAATTTTTTCACAATACCTCTGTTATTGTTAAGTGTTTTTAATATGGTTCAGTCTGGCGCAAACGAACAGGCTGGGTTGGTGCCAGCTGGGCTGGTGAATACTTACTGGCGACTCGTTGAGCTCGAGGGCCAGCCGGTCAAAACAGCGGAAGGTCAGCGGGAGATGAAATTTACCTTGCGAGAAGAAAACCGGGTTACAGGGTATGGCGGCTGTAACAGTTTTTTTGGTTCCTACAGCCACGATGCGTCTGTACTAACATTCAGTCAGCTTGCGGCAACACGCAAGTTCTGTGCTGATACCATGGACAGGGAGAGTCTGTTTATGAAGGCCCTTTCTCATGCAGCAACATATAAACTAACTGGACAGACCTTGCAATTGTTTGATGATGGCGGACAATTGCTTGCAAGTCTTGAAGCCGTCTATCTAAATTAATTTTTGCTTGCAACAGTAAAATAATTTCATCAACAGAGCAGGTCAGTGTAAGATGCCGCTGCTTCTCATGCCCGGGTGGCGTTGTGGTAGACAGTAGGGCGAAGCGCTACCTTGAGAGAGTAAGATAGAATGTACGAGTAAGTCCGCCTCGTGTATGCCCGGGTGGCGTTGTGGTAGACAGTAGGGCGAAGCGCTACCTTGAGAGAGTAAGATAGAATGTACGAGTAAGTCCGCCTCGTGTATGCCCGGGTGGCGAAATTGGTAGACGCAAGGGACTTAAAATCCCTCGGAGGCGACTCCATGCCGGTTCGATTCCGGCCCCGGGCACCACATCATAATCTCGAAATTACTAGAGTGAATGTGTCTTTCAAATAAATTCCACACCATGCATATCCTGACTTTTTTGAAGGTAGATTGAGGTAACAAAGATGGTTACTCACCTTAAAGATTTTCTAAGGCTGGAATCTGCGGGCGGTATTTTGTTAGTTATCGCTATGTTGCTGGCAATGATTGTTGTGAATACAGGGCTATGGCCTTTGTATAAAGGCCTGTTGGCCATTCCTCTTGAGATTCGCGTTGGTGACTTTGAAATCGCCAAGCCACTGCTGATGTGGATCAATGACGGTCTGATGGCTATCTTTTTCTTCCTCATCGGTCTTGAGGTGAAGCGCGAGGTTCTCGAAGGGGAATTATCTGAACCAGCACAGATTATGTTGCCTGCTGTAGCTGCGGTGGGTGGTGTTGTGGTTCCCGCACTGGTATTTACCTGGTTTAATTATGGCGATGAGTCTGCGATGAAAGGCTGGGCGATTCCTACAGCTACGGACATCGCTTTTGCTCTGGGGATTCTCTCACTACTGGGCAAACGTGTCCCTCCCTCATTAAAACTTTTTCTGCTAACCCTGGCAATCATCGACGATCTGGTAGCTATCCTGATTATTGCTATTTTTTATTCAGTTGATATTTCTACTCTCTCTCTGATCATTGCTGCTATCGCTTATGCCGCACTGATGATTCAGAACTGGCGCGGCGTAATGCGGCTGACATCATATCTGGTGTTCGGGCTGATCATGTGGGCGGCTGTACTCAAGTCTGGCGTACATGCAACTATCGCGGGCGTCTTACTTGCCTTTACCATCCCCCTGAAGCATCCTAAGGGTGAGAACTTCTCACCCTTGCGCAACCTTGAGCATGATCTTCATCCGACAGTGGCATTTATAATTCTTCCGTTGTTTGCTTTTGCCAATACCGGGATTCCGCTAGCAGGGATGAGTCTTGAGAACTTGCTGGAACCTGAGCCTCTCGGTATTGCTATGGGGCTATTTCTGGGTAAACAACTGGGTGTTTTTACCTTTACCTGGGCGGCAGTAAAAACGGGTGTGGCAAAGTTACCTACGGGGGTCGGATGGATGGAAATCTATGGCTTATCGATTCTGACAGGTATTGGTTTTACCATGAGTCTGTTTATCAGTTCTCTGGCTTTCGAGGAAGGTTCAACCAATCTTAACACTGACCGCCTTGGTATTCTCGCCGGTTCATTTTCTTCGGCGGCAGTTGGCTATGTTGTTCTTGCTTACGCGCTTGGTAGAAATAAGGCAGTTGCAGCACCGGACGAAGACACCTCGCCATGAAGTTACGGATACTTTTTTTTGCCAGTTTACGCGATGCTTCTGGTGTTGGCGAAAAGCAGATGGATGTTGAACCAGGGCAATCTGTAGCAGATTTATGGCAAGGGGTATCGGCGGGTTTTGAGCAGCTACCGGCTAAAGTTCTCTGTGCAGTCAATCAGGAGTATGTTGATAACGATTACCTGTTGCAAGAGGGTGATATTGAGGTGGCTTTTTTCCCGCCGGTGACCGGGGGCTGACTTTGAGCGTATCCGGCAGCCTTTTTGTAGATCTTGACGACAGTGTGCACTATCAACGCTGGCGCGATCAGAAGTTGTCCCATATGCCAGCCAGTATCGATGAATACCTTGTTCCAGTAAAAGACCCGGTACGTCTGACCAGAAATGAGTTTGAGGTCATTCGCAGTCTGCTTGAAAGGGCAAATATGGCAATTTTTATCGCTGAACCGGATGACAGGCGCAATAAAACTATTCCCCTCAATATTGCTGCGCAGTATGCAATGCATCGGCTGGATCATAATATGGGTGCTGACCATGATGGTGTCAGTGAGCTGACAGTGCGTGACGGTCAGTGGCGGGGTGGATATATCCCCTATACCGACAAACCTATTCATTGGCATACCGATGGTTACTATAACGAAGAGCAGCGCAAGATCCATGGTCTGGTGTTGTACTGCGTGCAGAACGCGCTGCGTGGGGGTGAGAATGCATTACTGGATCATGAAATAGCCTACATTCATCTGCGTGACAATAATCCTGATTATATTCGTGCGCTACTGCATCCGCAGGCGATGACTATTCCGGCCAATGTTATTAATGGCAGAGAAATTCGTCCCGATCGGAGCGGGCCGGTGTTTTCGATCGATACTAATGGTTCATTACACATGCGTTATACAGCCCGCACGCGCAGTGTTATCTGGCGTGATGATGTGTTAACTCGGGAAGCGACTGCCTGTTTGACTGAATTCCTGGCCTCTGATTCGCCGCATATAATGAGAGCCGTACTTGAACCAGGTCAGGGGTTGATCTGTAATAATGTATTGCATGACCGCAGTGGTTTCGATGAAGATGAAAACCATAAACGATTGCTTTACAGGCTGCGCTATTATGATCGGACAGATACTTCGATTTCAATGTAGCGTCGCTCGGCGCGATTCTTTTTTAAAGCCTGTTAGAATCTGAAACGATCGCGCCGAGCGATGTTCCTGCAAAGATGTTATCCTGACCCACAGAGAAACGGTGTAAATGACGGAGTAGAATCATGCCAAAGAAAAAAATTAACGACCCGTTGGATATTATGGGTGATGCCTACGAAACTATGCTGGAACGCAGTACGACAGAGTTTCGCAAGCTGGAAAAGAAGACAGGGCCGGCTCTGCATTCATTGATTGACAGTGCCAAAGAGAAAGCAATCGAGCTTGAAGAGCTGACAGAAGAAGAGGCTGCCAGGCTGGCAGAATATCTTAAACGTGATCTATCTGATGCTGCCATTTATACTTCTGAACAGGGAAAGGAATTAAAGGACTGGCTGGGGTTTGAAGATAGTCTGCTTGCTGTGGAACTACTGGATATGTTCCTGCAGGCTGCTGATCCGACTACTGTTGAGATGAATGAATTGAAACTGGAGCTGGCTGCGAACTCACTCTATAAAACTGGAGAAGTGACGGGGCCGGGTGCGCTGGTTTGTGATAGCTGTGGTGAGATATTACATTTCCACAAGGCTGGATGTATCCCTCCCTGCCCTAAGTGCCATAAGACAAGTTATCACAGGCAATCCTAGCACGGTTTAAGAATTGCGTGTTACGTAAACCGTAAACCGTTATTCTCTGGCTGGCAATATTTTTACCACTATGACCGAAATATTGTCTGGACCTCCATTTTCATTAGCCAGCTCAACAAGTTTTTCAGCAGTTTTTTGCGGGCTTCCATTCTGGTTGAGCACAAATCCAATCGTATTGTTACTGACCACTTCCGTCAGACCGTCTGAACAGAGGACGAATACATCACCAGCCTGAGAGCAGCCAGATGTGAATGTGGGATCAACTTCACGGTTCCCCAGCGCCTGCAGTAACAGGCCTCTTTGCGGGTGACGTTTGGCATCTTCCATTTTGATAGTTCCCTGTTTAATCATGCCCTGTATCCAGCTATGATCTTCAGATAACTGGCTGATTTTCCCATCACGAAAACGGTAGCAGCGGGAGTCTCCAATGTTACCAATGACAAACCAGCTCTTGCAAAAGAGCAGGCAGACGACCGTCGTTCCCATACCACTTTTTGTATTATCTTTGCCGGATTCTTCAATGATTTTTCGGTTTGCCAACTGGATGGACTTTTCCAGCAGGTCTTTCATTGGCTTGGGAGTAGAAAAGGCATCATCCATTCGGCTTTCTATATGCAGGCCTGCGATTAAGAACTGGCTGGTGACATCGATAGCTATCTGACTGGCTACCTCACCGGCATTATGTCCACCCATACCGTCGGCAACGATTGCAAGTGCATGCTGCATATCAACAAGGATATTATCCTCATTGTTATTACGTCGTAGTCCGGTGTCAGTTATACCGGCCATTTTTATACGTATGTGTTTGGGAAAGCAGGGAAAGGCCTGTTTCATATTTTTTTGTTGGTGTTCAAAGTAAGTTCAAGGATACGTTGATATGTTGTTGACAGTCGCTCAGGATCTGTCAGCATAACATGTTCATCTATCTGGTGAATACTGCCATTACAGGGCCCAAGTTCTACTACTTCGGCTCCCGTCGGTGCGATAAAACGGCCATCTGATGTACCACCGGAAGTTGATAGCTCAGGTGTAATCTCAAGCACCTCAGCACAGGCATTGCTGACTGCATCGACCAGTACGCCGTTTACCGTCAAAAATGGATTGCCTGACAGACACCAGTCTATTGAGTAGCGTAACTTATATTTTTCAAGAATCTCAAGCACACGTTTCTTTATCTGTTTTTCAGTTAATTCAGAAGAGAAACGGAAATTAAATCTAATCGTCACAACGCCAGGTATGATATTTTCTACATCTGTATCTGTTGTGACACTGGAAATTTGAAAACTGGTAGCTGGGAAAAATTCATTTCCCTGATCCCATTCAATACCTGCCAGTTCATTTAATGCAGGCAGGGCACGATGGAACGGATTCTCTGCCAGCTGCGGGTAAGCGACATGGCCCTGTTTCCCATAAACGGTCATATAACCATTCAGGGATCCGCGTCGCCCGACTTTAACTGTATCACCCAGAGTCTCAACAGATGAGGGCTCACCAACAATACAATAATCAATCTTAATCGACTGTGTTTCCAGCCACTGTATGACTTTAACTGTCCCGTTAATAGACGGGCCTTCTTCATCAGATGTGATCAGCAGAGCAATAGTGCCCGGGTGGTCAGGGTTTTCTGCAACATATTGTTCAACGGAGGTCACAAAGGCAGCTATTGATGTCTTCATGTCGGCACTGCCGCGACCATACAACTTTCCATCCCGTTGCGTCGGCTCAAACGGGGGGCTGGACCAGTTGCTTTCCGGGCCGGTGGGCACCACATCGGTATGGCCGGCAAAAACAAACAGCGGCCTGCCTGTCCCGTGCGTCAGCCAGAGGTTGTCGACATCTTCAAAACGGAGATGCTGACAGGCGAAGCCTGCAGACTCAAGCCGTTTACAGATAAGCTTCTGGCAGCCCTGATCATCGGGCGTGACGGATGGGTGGCTGATTAGTTCGCAGCACAGCCGCAGGGTGTTATTTACGGTTTTTTCAGCTACTTCTTCAATCATTTATCAGGGCTTGAGTAACTTGGCATATCGCTCAGCGGAGAAGCCGACTTCAATGATATTTTCCATCTGTAAAACAGGCCGCTTGATCAAGGTTGGATGTTTCATCATCAATGACATGGCACGGGCTTCATCAAGTCCAGTGCGGTCCTTGTCATCAAGGCCTCGCCAGGTTGCACTGCGTTTATTCAGCAGCGTTGTCCAGTCGACCTTTTCCATCCACTTGCCAAGAATATGACGTACAAAAAGATCGGATCTGAGGTCGAGAAAAACATATTCAATACTATTTTCTTCCAGCCAGCGTTGCGCCGACTGCACACCGTCACAGTTTCTGATTCCTGCAAGAATAATAGAAGTCGCCATAGCATTCTTTATTTTATTAGCTTTTTCATATCACTGACATCAGGCTTCACGCAGTAATTCATTAATACCTACTTTACTACGGGTTTTCTCATCCACCTGTTTAACGATAATAGCGCAATTCAGGTTATAACTACCATCTTTTGATGGTAATGAACCGGGGACAACGACTGAATATGCTGGTACACGACCGTATGTGTACTCACCGGTTTTCCTGTCATAGATCTTGGTGCTCTGGCTAATGAAGACACCCATGGCAAGAACTGCACCTTCTTCTATGATAACGCCTTCGACGACTTCGGAGCGAGCGCCGATGAAACAATTATCCTCTATAATAGTGGGGGTAGCCTGCAGTGGTTCCAGCACACCGCCAATACCCACGCCACCACTAAGGTGGACATTTTTACCAATCTGGGCACAGGAGCCAACCGTCGCCCATGTATCTACCATGGTGCCTTCATCGACATAGGCGCCGATATTGACATAGCTTGGCATTAGCACGACATTTGAGGCGATATAGGAACCGCGACGCGCGGTTGCCGGTGGCACAACACGAAAACCACCCTGCCGGAAATCGCGTGAATTGTAGTCGCTGAATTTTGATGGAATTTTATCGAAATAATTTGTGAAGCCACCTTTGATAAAATTATTGTCTTCGATGCGAAAATATAGCAAAACAGCCTTTTTCAACCAGTCATTTACGATCCAGTTGCCATCTTTCTTCTCGGCGACCCGAGTTTCACCGGTGTCCAGCTTCTCAATGACTCTGTAGACTGCATCTTTGACATGACTGGCAGCGGTACGCGGGGTGATTCTGGTACGTTGTTCGTAGGCTTCTTCAATCTGGGTTTTCAGGTCTTGCATGGGGTTTCCTCGGGGGATATATTCAGTCTCAGGTTTCAGGTTTCAAGTAAAGTTTCAAGGGTTACATTTTCTCTGTAACAAATTCACGAATTCGTTTGGCTGCTTCTATGCATTCCTGCTGTTCGGCTACCAGGGCGATACGTATCCGGTTTTTCCCGGGGTTGCCGTCAAGGGTATCGCGTGCCAGGTAGGTGCCCGGCAGGGTGACCACGTGCTCATTCAGAAATAGCCGGCGGCTGAACTCTTCCTCGTTGATCGGTGTCTCTGGCCATAGATAGAAACCAGCAGCAGGTTGATTCAATTTCAGAACAGGCTGTAGTATATCAATAACGGCGGTGAATTTATCACGATAGACGGCACGATTCTGAACTACATGTTCGTCATCATCCCATGCCGCGGTAGAAATGGCCTGGGTCAGCCGATTGGGGACGCAACCGTGATAGGTGCGGTATTTGAAATAGGCATCAATAATTTTACTGTCTCCAGCGACAAAGCCTGAGCGCAGTCCAGGTAGACTAGATCGTTTGGACAGGCTGTGAAAAACAATACAACGCTCAAAGTCGTTACGTTCCTGTTCTGTTGCGACTTGCAGCAGGCCGACAGGTGGCGTGCTTTCATCCCTGTAGAGCTCGCTATAGCATTCATCTGCAGCAACGATGAAGTCGTAGCGGTCAGCAAGTGACAGCACCCTGGTATAGATCTCTGCCGGAATAACCGAGCCTACCGGGTTATCGGGTGAGCAGAGGATCAGCAACTGTGTTTCTCGCCAGATATGTTCCGGCACTTTATCCAGCTGCGGCTGCCAGTCATTTTCTTCAATGCTGTTCAGGAAATAAGGTGTGGCACCTGCCATGATGGCGGCCCCTTCATAGATCTGATAAAAGGGGTTGGGCATGACGACACGTGCCGGGCCGTGGCAGCTGCAATCAACAGCGGCCTGGATGAAGGAAAAAATGGCTTCCCGACTGCCGCTAACCGGCAGCACATGCTGAGCCGGATCGAGTTTTCCTTCAGTAATATGAAATCTGCGACTAAGCCAACTGCAGATCGACTCCCTCAGTTTTTCTTCACCACGTGTACCTGGATAGCCGGAAAGTAGATGACCGCTTTTCGCCAGCAAGTCATGGATGAAAGGTGGAGGAGCATGTTTCGGTTCGCCCAGCGACAGCATGATCCTCTCATTTTTTGATGGTGCTTCAATGTCTGTCAGCAAACGATTGAGTCTTTGAAAGGGGTATTCCTTCAGGTCATCCAGTCGTGAATTCATGGGGTCAGTATTTAGTTGTTAGTTACTGGTTGCTTTTTATTGAAAATGATTGTGTTATCAGAGGCCTGGGTTGAATTCAAATCCAGTCTATCGATTATGTTTTGCCTGATGTAGCCCTGCTGTTCACAGTCAGTTATGGGTTTGTTCCCGAGATCGCTAACAAAAAAGATATCCTCGATTCGTGCGCCGTAGGTTGCCACCTTGGCATTATGCAGCTTGATATCACATTTTTCGAAAACTTCTGCAATCTGGTACAAAAGACCTGGCCTGTCCTGAGCAATGACCTCTAAAAGGGTATATTGACCCTGTCGGATTTCCAGGAAGTTTACCTGTGTCGGAATTGGGAACTGCTTCAGTACTCTGGGCAGATGTGTTTTCCATGGGTCACGACCTTTGCGAGGCATCAGCAACTGATCTTTTAGTGCCTCTTCTATCTCCTTCTGTTCAGTATCAGTGCAGATGGCATTGTCATTCTGATCCAGCACAAGATAGTTGTGCAGGGCAAAGCCCATTTGTGTCGTATGTAAGCGTGCGTCCACGATATTCAGGTTCAGACGATCAAAGCCAGCCGTGGTTCTTACCAGCAGATTTGCCAGATCCGGGGTAAATACCAGTACCTCGGTACTACCTGAATTTCGTGCATAACGAACGGCCACAACCGGCAGCTCAAGGATCTTGACATTGGCGAGTGTTTTTATGTGCCATTTTAAGGTGTCGACCTCATAACGCAGATAATAATCGTTGTCGAATAAAGACCAATAGCGCTGGAATCCTGTGGCTGAAATTTGTGTTGGAACCAGACTGCTGGAAAGCGTCTGCCGCAGATTGGCAAGGCGTTCTTCATTGCGTTCACTATCAATATTCCCACGCCTCAAGTGCCTCGATGTTGTATTATAAAGCTGCAGTAACAGCTTGTTTATCCAGTCATTCCATACTTTTGGGCTAGTGCCTCGCATATCTGCCATGGTCAAAAGATATATATTGTCCAGGTGCTCCTGGTCGCCAACTGTATGTGCAAATTCTGCAATGACTTCCGGATCAGAAATATCCATTTTCTGCGCCGTCCAGGACATGATCAGATGATTGCGCACCATCCAGGCAACAAGCCTTGAGTCGTATTCACTGAGATCATGTTGACGACAGAACTTGATACTTATCTTTTCACCTTTTTCAGAATGGTTACCACCCCGTCCTTTTGCAATGTCGTGCAGCAGGGCAGCGAGATACAGGCGCTCAGGCTTGAACAGACTGGCCAATAATTTGCTGGCCAGGGGATGTTCATCGCGAAATTTATCAACACTCAGCCTGCGCAGGTTTCGTATAACGAAAAGGATGTGAACATCCACCGTGTAGATATGAAAAAGATCATGCTGCATCAGGCCTACTATACGACCAAAGGCAGGAAAATAGGCACCCAGTACACCATAGTCATTCATTTTCCGCATGATGTGCGTAAGGCCTGTGCCATTGCGAAATAATGTGATAAACAGGCTGCGGCAGGCAATGTCCTGGCGAAATTCAGGGGTTATCAGGTTTAAGGTGTTATGAATCAGGCGAATAGTATTTGCTCTAATGCCTTTCAGGTCGGGAAAATCTTGAAGAATGTAAAATACCTCCAGCAAAGCAAAAGGCTGTCGATTAAAAACATCGTTATCCACAACGTCTACATAGCCATTTATTGCATTGAACCGGCGATTGATCTCTACTGAGGTATTGTCCTTCTGCACCAGGAAGACTTCTTCAAAATGTTGCAGCAGGATGTCATTCAATAGCCCGAGCTCTTTTACCGTCCGGTAATAGTGCTTCATCAATTGCTCTACTGCCAGATTACCGAGTTTGTCTGTGTAGCCGAATTCAGTTGCCAGTACACGCTGGTGTTCAAACAGCAGTCTGTCTTCCCGGCGGCCAGTTAGAAAGTGCAGGCCATTGCGTATGCGCCAGAGGAAATTGCGACACCGAATCAGTGTTTGATACTCACCCCCGGTCAGAAATTCATGCTGTACCAGCTCTTCCAGGGATGTTGCATTGAAGTAACGCATTGTGGCCCAGGCGATCATGTGTAAATCTCGCAGACCACCCGGACTTTCCTTGATATTTGGTTCAAGTTTGTATGCTGTTTCACCGAAACGGATGTGGCGTGCCTGCTGTTCCTGCAGTTTGGCATGGAAATATTCATCGGCAGGCCAGATTTGATCGGGTGAGATGGCGGCCTGCATTTTCTGCAGCAACTCCACCGAGCCGGACAACAGACGCGCTTCCATCAGGTTGGTGACGACTGTCAGGTCGATGGCTGCTTCTTTACATTCATCGACTGTACGTACGCTGTGGCCGATATCCAGACCGATATCCCATAAAATATGCAGAAACTGTTCGCCTGATTCGGCGAAGGTATCATCAATATTTTCGCCGGCTTCATCATCGTCGAGGAGAATCATCAGGTCGATGTCCGAGGAGGGATGCAGTTCGTTTCGGCCGTATCCCCCGACCGCGATCAGGCTGCAGCAGTTGGAGCTTGATTCAGGGGTCTGCACAGAATGCCAGATATTGATCAGCAACTGGTCGATGAACCAGGTCCAGAGGCTGATGATATTGGTGCTGGAGGCACCGTCAGACTGAGCGTGGTGAAGAATCTCCCGGGTCTCCTGCAGTATGCGCTTTATAGTTTTATGCGGCTGTGGGTCGTTGCTAAGAATGCCCACAATTTTCGCCGCAGCTGGGAAGTTCCTGCGCGACAGGCTTGCTCGCTTATTTTTCATGGAGCCTCTTCATCTTCTCGCAGGGTGAGTACTTCATGGCCATCGGTGGTAACCAGAATTGTATGCTCCCATTGCGCAGATAGCTTGTGGTCATGGGTAACAACCGACCAGCCATCGGGCAGCAGTTTCACATCCTTTTTCCCAGCATTGATCATTGGTTCAATAGTAAAAGTCATGCCTTCCAGCAACGTGATGCCTGACCCCGCTTCGCCATAATGGAGAACCTGAGGCTCTTCGTGGAATTCCCGTCCTATGCCATGGCCGCAGTATTCACGGACCACAGAAAAACGATTTTTTTCAGCATGGGTCTGGATGGCATGGCCGATATCGCCAAGGTGAGCACCGGGTTTAACCAGAGCGATACCTTTAAGCATGCACTCCCGACTATTTTGTATCAGGCGCTGGGCGAGAGTAGAAGGCTTGCCAACAGTAAACATCTGGCTGGTGTCGCCGTGAAATTCATCCTTGATAACGGTAATGTCGATATTAATAATATCGCCCTTTTTTAGTATGCGGTCACTGGGTATACCATGACATACCTGATGGTTGAGTGAGGTGCAGATAGATTTTGGGAAACCGTGATAGTTCAACGGAGCAGGGACGGCATCCTGTTCCTCTACTATATATTTGTGGCAGATTGCATCCAGCTCATCTGTACTAATCCCTGCCTGGATAAAAGGCTCTATCATTTCCAGAACCTGTGCTGCAAGCCGGCCAGCCACCCGCATTTTTTCTATTTCATCCGCCGTCTTGATAGTAATGCTCATTGATGATTCCGCTAAGTTCTTTTACAGCGGGGCATTATAACCGGACTCTGCATAAAATAATGATATCGTTATTAAAAGAAGTTCAAGTTCCAAGTTTCAAGTGTCAAGACGAAAACCCTACACGTCCTGGGCCTTGAAACTTGAAACCTGAAACTTGGAACTTCTTAGTATTTATGCTATAAACCCGCCTCTTTTCAGGGGTTCTGAATTATGGACTGCCTGATTCTGAAATACACTGTCATTTGATGACTTAACTAAAATGATCGTGGGAACAATAGCAGGGCCCGGGTGTTTGAGAGACTAGTTGTCGATCAGACTGGCGTTGCAACCCATGTGAATGTAACCCGAACGGAGAAATTAAGATGTCTAAGGTTTCGCTTCGCGATATGCTGGAAGCTGGTGTTCACTTCGGCCACCGTACACGTTTCTGGTACCCCAAAATGCGCCCCTATATCTTTGGTGAGCGTAACCAGATCCATATCATTAATCTGGAAAAAACCCTGCCCCTGTTTGAGGAAGCCTGTAATTTTCTTGGCAATATTGCTGCTAATGGCGGCAATGTAATGTTTGTCGGCACCAAGCGCCAGGCAAGTAAAGTTATTCGTGAAGCAGCAACACGTTGTGCTTCACCTTATGTGGATCACCGCTGGCTGGGCGGTATGCTGACCAATTTTAAGACTGTACGTAATTCGATCAAGCGCCTGAAAGAGCTGGACGAACAATTTGAAAGTGGCCAGGCAGATAAACTGATCAAAAAAGAACGTCTGCGTATCGAGCGTGAACGCACCAAGTTGGAACGTTCCCTGTCCGGCATCAAGAATATGAATGGTCTGCCAGATGCACTATTCATCATCGATGTGAAATATGAATATATCGCTATAGCAGAAGCCAAAAAGCTCGGCATACCTGTGGTTGCTGTGGTTGATACCAACTGTAAGCCGGAGGGTATTGATTATGTAATTCCAGGCAATGATGATGCGATTCGCTCAATTCGTCTCTATGCTGAAACGATTGCCGATGCCATTATAGAAGGGCGCCATTCTGTTGCGACCGTTCCGGTGGTTGCAGCGTCTGATGACTTTGTCGAAATGGACGACGTTAAGGCTGAGGCGCTGATAAAGAAAGTGAAATCGGACAAGGATGTAATTACCGCCGCAAAGAAAGCAGATGCCGGCAAGGCAGACACTGATGAAGTAACTACTGAAATAGCACCAGTTGCAGAGGAAATACCCGTAGTTAAAAAAGCAGTCAGGAAAAAGGCTGTGAAAAAGAAAGTGGTAAAGAAAAAGACTGTAAAAAAGAAGACTGTCAAAAAGGCGGCAGTGGATAAGGGCGACGAGTAAGAAAGGGCCGACTGCACGGCTTTATCAATATTGTGACAATATTCGGGTTAAATAATCGGGACATTTCACTTTAATCTTACAGATTTAATACTAAAAAATAGAGGTTATTCGAGATGGCTGTTACTGCATCTATGGTTAAGGAACTGCGTGAACGTACCAGCGCAGGCATGATGGAATGTAAAAAAGCACTGACTGAAACTGACGGGGACATGGATGCTGCTGTACAATTGCTGCGCACCAGCGGGGCAGCAAAGGCTGACAAGAAAGCCGGTCGTGTCGCAGCGGAAGGTGTGGTAAGTATTTATGTCAATGATGACAGTAAGTTAGGTGTTATTATTGAGGTAAATTCTGAAACAGATTTCGTTGCTAAAGGTGATGATTTTCAGGATTTTGCCGCTGATATTGCGGCACTCGTGGCAGACATTAATCCTTTAGATATTGATGCATTGAATGCTGCAGAGCTGCCATCCGGTGAAACCGTTGATAACACTCGCCGTACTCTGATTGCGAAGTTAGGTGAGAATATTACCGTACGCCGCTTTGAAAGAATCGAGGCAGAAGGTGATGCGGTGCTCAGTAGTTATCAGCATGGCTTGAAAATTGGTGTACTGGTAAGCAGTACCGGCGGCAATGTAAACCTGGGCAAGGATATTGCTATGCATGTCGCAGCAATGAAGCCACTTTGCATCAGCCCTGATGAAGTCCCGGCTGACGCAGTGGAAAAAGAGAAAGAAGTTTTCACTGCCCAGGCGGCAGAAAGCGGCAAATCACCAGAGATCATAGAAAAAATGATTACCGGTCGTATCAATAAATTCCTCAATGAGGTGGCTTTGCAAGGTCAACCCTTTGTTAAGGATCCAGGGACTTCTGTCGGAAAGTTGCTGAAATCAGAAAATGCGTCAGTCAGCCGATTTTCACGCATTGAAGTAGGCGAAGGCATAGAGAAAAAGGTCGAAGATTTTGCCGCAGAAGTCGCTGCGCAGGTAAAGGGAGCCTAAGTAGTGATGAGCGGATCTGGCTCTAACAGCATCCGCCGCATCCTTTTGAAACTCAGCGGCGAAGCCCTTATGGGCGAGCAGGATTTCGGCATCAGCCAGGATGTGCTGGAATATGTCAGTGCTGAAATAAAAACGGCAATTCATCGTGATACACAGACAGGTATCGTTGTTGGCGGCGGTAACATTTTTCGTGGTGTGTCCGGTGCCGCACAGAGCATGGATAGAGTACCTGCAGACCAGATGGGTATGCTGGCAACGGTAATTAATGCAATTGCTGTTGCTGAAAACCTCAATCGCAACGATATCCCTGCAAAAGTACTTTCCGCCATTCCGGTAGGAACATTTACTGAATCTTTCAGCCGCCGTCTGGCGCTAGAATACCTCGAAGCAGGTACGGTGGTGGTTTTTGCGGCGGGTACCGGCAATCCCTATTTTACGACGGATACCGCTGCCAGCCTGCGAGCTATCGAAATAAACGCGGATTTGCTGTTAAAAGCAACTCAGGTTGACGGTGTTTACGATGCAGACCCGAAAATCCACCCTGCAGCAAAGAAATTCCAGCAACTTGGCTTCGATGAAGTTCTCCAGCGCCAACTGGGAGTTATGGATCTGACAGCTATTACGCTTTGTATGGAGAATGACCTGCCGTTGCGTGTTTATGCAATGCGTTCTGCCGGCGCTCTTGCTAGAATACTCGATGGTCAACCGGAAGGTACCCTGGTGACGAATCAATAGTATAGGGCACCTCTATTAATCCATGAATATTCATCTTCCATCCCAAATCGTCCCTCTCTGCGTTAAGAATCTTCGCAATAGCAAGCTATTACGCGCGATCCTTGCCTTGAGATGAACAATTTGGAATGCAATCTGATCTATCCAGAATTAATAGAGGTACCCTATAGTCAATCTCTTATTTATTGGTAACAAGGGAAAACAGAATGATTAATGAAATCCTTGATGATGCAAAGAAGCGTATGGGCAAAAGTGTTGATGCGCTTAAGGGTGAGTTGTCACGGTTACGTACGGGCAGGGCAAATACTGCGTTACTGGATAATATAAAAGTAGATTATTACGGTAATCCGGCGCCGTTAAGTCAGGTGGCAAACGTCACTGTAGCTGATTCCCGCACACTCGGTGTCCAGCCCTGGGAAAAAGGCATGGTACAGGCAATTGAGAAGGCCATACTGGAGTCAGATCTGGATCTTAACCCAATGTCTGCCGGTGATATTATACGTATTCCAATTCCTCCCCTGTCGCAGGAACGCAGGCTGGATCTGGTGAAACTGGTTAAAAGTGAAGGAGAGGGCGGCAAGGTAGCGGTCAGGAATATACGCCGTGATGCAATTTCTCATATCAAGGAATTACTGAAAGAGAAGGAAATTTCTGAAGATGATGAGCGTCATGGCGAAGAACAGGTACAGAAATTGACTGATTCCAGTATTGCTAATATCGATAACCTGTTGAAGGGAAAAGAAGAAGAATTAATGGAGATATAAATCTCCTGATTATAATGAGTACTCTATTAATTCATGAATAGCCATATCGAATCTGACGTATCCAGAATTAATAGAGGAGCCCATATTCTTTAAGTATCGTACAGGCTGGGCTAAACTGTAGGTTTCCCCTTTCTTGTGTTCTTGATTTGGAATAATGTCCCCGGCCGAAAATACAAAAATACCCTGTCAGAAAAACCCTGAACCCGGTACTCCTCGCCATATTGCTGTCATAATGGATGGCAATGGCCGCTGGGCGAAAAGCAGGGGGCAGCCTCGTGTAATGGGGCACCGCAAAGGTGCAGAGGCTGTGCGACGAATCATTCGTTTGTGTGGCGACGAAGGGGTAGAGCACCTGACATTGTTTGCCTTCAGCAGTGAAAACTGGCAAAGACCGCCGCGAGAAGTAAAGCTGCTGATGGAGCTTTTCATCTCTGTCCTGGAAAAGGATATTGATGTCCTGGTAGAGAATGGGGTGTGTTTGCGTATCATTGGCGACCTGGACCGTTTCGGTAAGCGAATCAACAGGTTAATCAAAAAGGCAGAAATGCGCACGGCATGTAATGACCGCATGACGTTGACGATTGCCGCAAACTACGGTGGCCGCTGGGATATCACGCAGTCATGCAGACAACTGGCGGAAAAATCTTGCCGAGGTGAAATAGACCCCGAAAATATCGATGAAGAGCTGATTTCCAGTTACCTGACTAGCGATGGAATCCCCGATCCTGATCTGTTTATTCGCACCGGTGGTGAGAAACGAATTAGTAATTTTCTGATCTGGCAACTGGCTTATTGCGAGTTATATTTCACCGATGTGCTATGGCCTGATTTTTCAAAAGAGGATTTTTCTAATGCCCTGCAATGGTTTGCCAGTCGGGAACGTCGATTCGGGAAAACCAGCGAGCAAATAACTAAGTCCAGGCATGCTTAAACAGCGCTTGCTGACCGCGGCTATCCTGATGCCGGTCTTTATTGCGGCATTATTTTTAATGGATACACTGAGTTTCGCACTTTTTCTTCTTGTTATTCTAGTTATCAGTCTCTTTGAGTGGGCAAATTTAAGTGCGATCAAGTCTCCTTTCACGAGGGTGGTGTATATAGCAGCAGGTGTGGCTATCGTCGTGACGATTCAATACTACGAGCTGGCAGGAAGGGAGTTGTTTATATTTGTCTTCGCATTGTGGCTGGTGGTGATAGTCCGTCTGTTTCGCTTTGGACATAAGGAAAATGCGTCGCAAAGCCCTTCTGGAAACGGCAGGCTGGCATGGTTGGACGGTTATTTCGTATTGCTTCCCACAATACTCGGCCTGGAGATACTCAAGGCGCAGGATATAGATGCACCTCAACTGCTGCTGGTTTTTTTCTTTATCATCTGGTCTGCTGATACGGGTGCCTATCTGGCTGGCCGTAGCCTGGGGAAACATAAACTGGCTCCACGAATCAGTCCGGGCAAAACAATTGAAGGACTCATTGGCGGACTTGTCGGGGCCTTAACAATCGCTGCTATAGTTGGTCTGCAGGTATGGGGGTTGCCGGTAGGGAAATTAATTTACTGGCTACTTGCGGTTGTCTTTATCACACTGTTTTCACTGGCGGGTGATCTGTTTGAGAGTATTTACAAGCGCAGGGCAGGGGTTAAGGATTCAGGTAAGCTGCTACCGGGGCACGGTGGTTTACTGGATCGTATCGATAGTGCCTGTGCCGCTTTACCGCTGTACATACTTTTACTTTATCAGTTTGACTTTCTTGCTTCGGGTATTTCTACATAGTGAAACAGCAGGGCATTTGCATACTAGGCTCTACCGGTAGCATCGGTATAAATACGCTTGATGTGATCAGGCGCCACCCACAGCAATTCAAAGTCATAGCACTGACAGGCAACCGACAAACCAGGCGGATGTTTCAGCAATGTGAGGAATGGCAACCGAAAATTGTCGTGATGGCTGATGAAGGGGCAGCGGCAGAGCTCAGGCAGTTGCTTGGTCAAAAAGGCTATCCTGTAAAAGTATTGGCTGGCAAGTCAGCGCTTGCTGAGGTGGTACAGCTGGGCGAAGTGGATGCGGTAATGGCCGGTATAGTTGGTGCTGTAGGGCTATTGCCGACACTGGCCGCTGTCAAAGCCGGCAAGCGAGTCTTGATTGCAAACAAGGAACCACTGGTGATGTTAGGGCAGGTCTTTATCGAGGAGGCGAAACTTTCCGGTGCTATTTTGTTGCCCATAGACAGTGAGCATAATGCTATTTTTCAGTGTTTGCCAGCTGCCGTTCAGCAGGCAACTGCTGCACCGGTAGAGCATGAACTGTCAGACTACGGAGTTCGCCGGCTCTTACTCACTGGCTCAGGCGGGCCTTTTCTCAATCTGGATCGGGCGGCTTTTGGCTCAATTACACCGGATCAGGCCTGCACTCACCCAAACTGGGTAATGGGTCGCAAGATTTCTGTAGATTCTGCCACTATGATGAACAAGGGACTTGAATTAATAGAAGCCTGTGCGCTGTTTTCAACTGGGCCCGAGCAGATTCATATTGTGGTGCATCCACAAAGTGTTATCCATTCGATGGTTGAATATGCCGATGGCTCCCTTCTCGCGCAGTTAGGTAATCCAGACATGCGCACACCGATAGCACATGCTCTTGCCTGGCCGGAACGCATAGAAGCAGGTGTAGAAAGGCTGGATCTTTTACAAATTGCTGCCTTAGAATTTCAGGCACCAGATATGCTAAAATTTCCTGCTCTGTCGTTGGCACGCATCGCGGCTGAGACTGGCGGCACGCTGCCGGCAATATTGAATGCTGGAAATGAGGTTGCTGTGCAGGCATTTCTCGATAGTGAAATACGTTTTGACCAGATTATTCAGCTGGTAGAAGAGACCATGGAAGCCATTGACCATGAACCCGAACAGACGTTGGAGAATGTACTTGCTGCAGATCAGCTTGCACGGAGTTTTGCTGTGAATCGTCTTGCTGCGATTTCATAGATGGTGTATGGGACACAAATAATATAATTATATCAATATGTTAGAATTTATTTACAGTATTGCTGGGTTCATCCTTGCACTGGGTATTCTGGTGACTGTGCATGAGTTCGGGCACTTTTGGGTTGCGCGAAGACTCGGTATTAAAGTTTTGAAGTTTTCTGTCGGTTTTGGCCGGCCAATCTGGTCACGTACAGCAAGTGACGGCACGGTTTATGCCCTCGGTTCTCTACCGCTCGGCGGTTACGTCAAAATGCTGGATGAAAGCGAAGGCGAAGTCGCTGAGGAAGATAAGCATGTAGCCTTTAACCGGCAGCCAATCTGGAAGCGAACGCTGGTTGTGCTGGCTGGCCCCATGTTTAATTTCCTTTTTGCTATAGCGGCCTACAGCCTTGTTTTTGCTGGGGGTATAGAAGGCCTTAGTCCTGTTGTTGGCAAGGTGGTCGAGGGCTCTGTTGCACAGAAAGATGGTTTTCGCAGTGGTGATGTGCTGCTGTCAGTGGATGGACGGAAGCTGAATATATGGCAGGAGCAGCGCCTGTATTTATTCAGTAAGGCGCTGGCGCGTAAAACTGTTCAATATGATGTACAGACCAGTGACGGCAGAAAAGTTACCCGTTCCTTGAATCTCGCTGATGTACCAATGTCAAAAATTGATGCCAGACTGGTGGCTCGTGGTATCGGGCTTATTGCCTGGTATCCAACAGTGCCGCCAGTTATTGATCAGGTAGTCAATGGCAAGCCTGCATTTAAATCAGGACTTAAGCATGGTGATTTGATTACTGCCATTGATGGTGAAAAAACTGACAGTTGGGATGATGTCGTAAGATTGATATCAGCCAGCCCGGGACGGCAGCTAAAACTTGATATTTCCCGGAATGGCCATTCTGAATCTATTTTTGTCACACCGGAGAAGGCAATGGATGGCGACAGGGAGGTTGGCCGCATAGGAATCAGTGTGCAGCCGGTAAAGATCCCTGAAGACAGGAAGGTCATGGTCAGCTATGGCCCGTTGGAGTCCCTGTACAAGGGAACAGAAACAACCTGGATGATGTCTGTATTGACCCTGCGTATGCTGGTGAAAATGGTTACCCTTGAAATATCCAGCAAAAATATAAGTGGCCCGATTACCATCGCTCAATATGCGGGAAAATCAGCACAGGTAGGCTTCAGTAGTTTTATATTGTTTCTGGCTATTGTAAGTGTGAGCCTGGGCGTACTTAATCTTCTGCCTGTACCCCTTCTTGATGGCGGCCATTTGCTTTATTATTCGATAGAGGCGGTCACCAGAAAGCCGGTTCCTGAAAAAGTGATGATATTGGGCCAGCAAGTTGGTATCCTGCTGCTTTTTTTATTAATGTCTCTTGCTGTATATAACGATCTGGGACGACTGTTCCCCTAAGAGATCCCTAATGAGATCACAAAGGGAACCATAAACAAAATAAGAACTGGATAATGATCAAAACAAAGATACTTTCTGTGAGCTTTCTTGCATTCTTCATGTGGTCTATACAGGCCCTTGCGCTGGAGGAATTTGAGGTTACAGACATCCAGGTCAATGGAATACAACGGATTTCTGCCGGGACTATCTTTAATTATTTACCGATTAAGGTAGGTGATTTTGTTGATGACAATGAAATAAACGATGCCATAAAAGCCTTGTTTGATACGGGCTTTTTCCAGGACATCGAGATAAGCCGGAAAGGCGGCGTGCTGATTATCGATATCGTTGAGCGCCCGACTGTTGCCAGTATAGAGTTTTCCGGTAACAAGGAATTCAAAACCGAAGCACTAAAAAAAGGTATGTTACAGGTGGGATTTGGTGAGGGCCTGGTATTCAAAAAGGCTATCCTGGAAAAGGTGACCCAGGAACTTCGCACACAATATTACAGTATCGGCAAATATTCTGTAGATATTAAAACAACCGTTACACCACTGGAAAGAAACCGGGTAAAAATCAATATTGACATAAAGGAAGGAAAAACAGCCAGAGTGGGTGAAGTTTCCATTGTAGGAAATCACGTGTTCTCTGACAAAAAACTATTAAAGCTTTTTAAAGTAAAACCCAAAACAGGATGGAGGAAACTGAATTTTCTTAGCAAGTCAGATCAGTATTCAAAGCAGAAGCTGGCCGGTGATCTTGAGGCCTTGCGCAGTTATTACCAGGATCGGGGCTATCTGGATTTCAGAATTGATTCTACCCAGGTGTCAATCAGTGAGAATAAAAAGAAAATATTTATCACCATCAATATTACTGAAGGTAAGGTCTATACAATAAATAAGGTCAGTCTGCGAGGGAAATTTGTGGTACCTGAAAAGGATCTGAAGGCACTGGTGACGATTTTCCAGGGTGATATTTTCTCCCGCAAGGAAGTAGAAAAAACCAGTAAGGCAATCAGCGATCGTCTGGCTGAGTCCGGATATACCTTTGCTAATGTTAATGCGATACCCGATATTGACAAGGAAAATCGGACGGTTTCCTTTGTTTTTAATATTGAGCCATCTAAAAGGGTTTATGTCAGGCGAATTAATATTTATGGAAATACAACAACAAGAGATGAAGTTATTCGGCGGGAGCTCAGGCAACTTGAAGGCGGCTGGCTGTCTACCAAAGATGTCAGGCGTTCAAAAATACGTTTGCAGCGGCTGAGTTTTTTTGAGGATGTCAACATTGAAACACCGGCAGTCCCGGGTACTGAAGACCAGGTTGATATAAATGTGCGGGTAAAAGAGCGTCAGACCGGCAGCATGATGTTCGGTCTGGGTTATTCCGAGTCAGATGGTGTCCTGTTGCAGGCGAGTATCAACCAGAAGAATTTGTTTGGGTCTGGCCGGGAACTGGCTGTAAGTATAGATACGTCCAAAATCACAAGATCAGCTAGAATACGCTATTTTAACCCATACTATACAGTCAACGGCGTCAGTCGTGGTTTTTATCTGACATATACAGATATTGATGCGGCAAGGGCGAATCTCTCCAGGTATATCAATGAAACCATCAGTGTTGGTGTTAATTACCGTATACCACTGTCAGAAGATAACAGTTTCAGCTTTAGTTTTGGTCCTGATCGCAGCAATCTTTCTGCAACAGATGGGACACCTGATGAAATTCTGGCTTATATTGCCCTTCATCCAAGTGACTGGTACCTGAAGACCACAGCGAGTTGGGTGCATGACTCGCGAGACAGTATTCTTTATCCAACAACGGGGTTTTATGCCCGACTTCTTGGTGAGGCATCGCTTCCGGGTAGCCAGCTTGATTACTACAAAACCGGTCTGAGCTTTTCCTGGCATCTACCCACAATAAGTGAGGTGGTTCTGAAGTTTAGCGGTGATATGGGATACGGTGATGTTTACGGTGATACCCAGATATTCCCGTTCTACAAGAACTATTATGCTGGCGGCAGCAGTTCTGTCAGAGGCTATAAGGCCCGATCACTGGGACCTCTGGACAGTACTGGAAATCCTATAGGCGGCAGCCGTAGAGTCGTTGGTGGAATTGATATACTGATTCCGTTCCCCGGCAGTGAAAAGAAAGATAAACGGCTGTCTTTGTTTGTCGATGGCGGCATGGTATTTAGCCCAAGCGAGCAAGTCGACCTGGCTGATTTACGCTATTCCTATGGTTTTGGGTTGTACTGGTATTCACCCGTTGGCCCACTTTCCCTTAGCTATGCATTACCAATCAATAATAAGCCTGCAGATCGACTGGAAAAATTCCAGTTCACAATTGGCAGGGGATTCAGATAAACTATCAACCTGACGGTACCACTACCCTGAGAAATGAAAACCATGTCTAATAAAATTAAAGTTATTGCGATCCTGACTTTTGCAATGGTATTTTTTCCAGCAATATCTTCCGCTGAGACAAAAATTGGCTTTGTAAATCTGGTCAAATTGATTGAACAAGCACCACAGGGTGCGTCTGCTACGAAGAAGATTGAAGCCGAGTTCAGCCCGCGCGACAAAGCGATACGTAAGAAACAGAAGAAGATTAAGAAACTGGAGTCGGATCTGGAAAAAAATGCACTGGTTATGAAGGCCTCTGAGTTGTCAAAGAAAGGAGCGGAAATAACCAAACTCAAACGCAGCATCAAACGGGAAGCAGATGAATTTCGCGAAGATTATAACCTGCGTAGAAACGAAGAACTAAAAGTTTTACAAAAGGTTGTACGGGAAGCCATTAATGAAGTTGGAAAGGAAAATAAGTTTGATTTAATCCTGGCAGAAGGCGTGCTTTTTGCCAGTAAAAAGGCAAATATCACTGAGCTGGTTTTAAAGAAACTGCGTAGTAAGTGAGGTCTTCAGCGGTACAGTGAGTTTTCTGTTATCTGAACTGGCTACTCGATTTGATCTCAGACTGAAGGGCTTACCTGAAGCAAAAATATGGGCTGTTGCCAGTTTGCAGGACGCGGGTAAAGGTGATATCAGCTTCTGTACAGGTCATCGACATCTTTCTGAACTTGAAGGGACTAAGGCAACAGCAGTTATTCTTCACCCTGATATTTTTGAGCAATACCAGGGCAATGCTTTATTGAGTGAAAATCCGCACCTGGCTTTTGCAAGAATTGCCCGTTTATTATACCCGGAGAGACGCAAGCCAGCAGGAATCCATCCATCTTCCATTGTCCATGCCGAGGCTTTTATCCATGAAACGGCAAGCGTAGCTGAAAATGTCATTATTGAAAAGTCAGTAAACATAGCCGCTGGATGCGAAATTGGGGCAGGGAGTTTTCTGGGCGAAGATACCGTTATTGGTGAAGATACAGTACTAAAAAATAATACTACCATCCATCATGAAACAGTGGTGGGCAGGAACTGCATCCTGCACAGTGGATGTGTTATTGGCTCCGAAGGCTTTGGGCATGCACGTGAAGGCGATCACTGGTTACCCATTCCTCAACTCGGAAAGGTGGTGATCGGTAATGATGTCAGAATTGGGGCAAATACAACCATAGATCGTGGCGCACTGGGTGACACCTTGATAGGCAATGGCGTCAAAATAGATAACCTGGTACATATTGCCCACAATGTCTGCATTGGAGATGACACTGCCATTGCCGCCTGCACGGGTATTGCCGGTAGTACTAACATTGGTAAACGCTGTACACTGGCAGGCCAGGTTGGTGTAGTTGATAATATTTCGATTTGTGATGATGCACATTTCACCGGTCAAACAGCTATCCGTTCTGATATCACGGTACCAGGGATATATTCTGCCGGCATATTACTTGAAGAAACGCGTAGCTGGTTAAAAAATGCAACGCGTTTTAAACAATTAAACTCACTTTTCAAACAGGTCAGGGATCTGTCAAAAAAACAGGACTGATGAAACAGGGTCAGACCAGCAACCAGGTGAATGATGAACACTATAGATATTCATGAAATTCTTCAGTATCTGCCCCACAGGTATCCATTCCTCCTCATCGACCGGATCACAGACTTTGAAAAAGACACATCATTAACAGCGATCAAAAATGTCACCTATAACGAGCCATTCTTCCCGGGGCACTATCCCAGCAGGCCAGTAATGCCGGGTGTACTTTTAATCGAAGTGATGGCCCAGGCTGCTGCATTGCTTGCTGCGATAAGTTCTGATGTGAAAGGTGGTGACAGCAATCTGGTTTATTATTTTGTTGGCGTAGATAAGGTGCGTTTCAAAAGACCGGTCGAACCCGGTGATCAGTTGAAAGTTGAAGTAAAACTAACCAGAAAAGCAAGGAGAATGTGGTTCTGTTCGGTCGTGATTACTGTTGATGGCGACCGCTGTACCTCATCCGAATTGATATTTACCGCACGGGAGGTATGAGTGATCTCCCCTCATGCCATTATTGAGGAAGGCGCAATTATAGGAAAGGATGTCTCAATCGGGCATTTTTCCATTGTAGGAAAAGATGTAAAGATAGGAGACGGGACCAGGATAGGCCCACATGTCACGCTCACCGGCCATACCAGTATAGGAAAAAATAACCATATTTTTCAGTACGCTTCTGTTGGTGAAGTCCCGCAGAGTACCATGTATAAAAACGAGCCGACCGAGTTGCTTATCGGTGATAATAATATTGTGCGTGAGTTTTGCACTCTTCATACAGGTACACAGGAAGGCGGCGGAATCACGCGTATCGGTAATGACAATTTTCTAATGGCTTATGTCCATATTGCACATGACTGCATATTGGGTAACAAAATAATTTTTGCAAATGGCTCCAGTCTGGCAGGTCATGTTGTAATCGGTGATCATGTTATTTTTGGTGGATTTACCCTGATTCATCAGTTCTGCAAAATTGGTGCTCATGTTATGACAGGCATCGGCGCGGTTTCTTTCAAGGATATTCCACCCTATCTCAAGGTGGCTGGTAATACAGCACGCCCATATGGGATCAATGTGAAGGGCTTACAGCGCCGTGGGTTTGGTGAGGACGATATTTCTGCATTGAAAAATGTATACCGTACGCTCTATCGTTCACAGCTTAGCTTTCAGGATGCTATAGACGATATAAAAAAATTGTCTGCTGAAGATGCGAATGTAAAAATATTTGCTGATTTTCTGGCCAATAGCGAACGGGGTGTCGTTCGCTGAAACGATGCCATGCAGGGAAGGCAAACATTTAAGATAGGCATCGTAGCTGGTGAAGTCTCAGGTGATCTCCTTGCTGCTGGACTAATTCGAGAACTGAGACAATACCCTTATACATTCGAATTTACAGGTATTGCTGGTCCGAAGATGCTGGAGCAGGCCTGTGAAAGCCTGTACCCAATGAAAAAACTGACACTTATGGGGCTGGATGGCCTTTTTGGGAGATTGTCGGAAATTCTACAAATTCGCCGCAGCCTGGTGCATTATTTTGAGGCTAAGCCGCCTGATTTATTCATCGGAATTGATGCCCCTGACTTTAATCTGGGCCTTGAAAAAAAATTACGCAAGGCAGGAATTCCTGTGTTGCACTATGTCAGTCCTACCGTCTGGGCCTGGCGAAAATATCGCCTCAGGTCTATGCGTCACTCTATAGATAGAATTCTTGTTTTGTTTCCCTTTGAGCTAGATTTCTACCGCCAGCATAAACTGAATGCGAAGCTGGTCGGTCACCCCATGGTCAGGGATATAAATAGTGATCCGGATATTGAATCATTGAGGAAAAGTTTTGGGCTTTCTTTGCAAAAAAAAGTAATCGCCCTGTTGCCCGGAAGCCGGCGTGGAGAAATTCAGCGCATGGCAGGAGACTTTTTACAGGCAGCGGCTGAACTTTCAGGGAAACACCCGAATCTGCAGTTTGTCACAGCCATGCCAGATTCCGCACTGATGGATGTGTTTGAAGCAGAAGTACAAAAAACAGGTTTAAAAAATATTGATCTGGTTCGTGTAGTTGGACATTCCAGAGATATTATGGCGTGTGCAGATATTCTCATGCTTGCCTCAGGTACGGCTGCTCTTGAAGCTGCAATTGTCGGTCGACCAGTCGTTGTTGCTTACAAGGTGTCCTGGTTTACAAAAACCCTGGTGCAATTGCTTGCTAGAGTGAAATATTTTTCCATGCCTAATAATCTGGTTGGCTATAGGCTGGTTCCGGAACTGATGCAGGATGATTGTACACCAGAAAATCTTGAGCATGAGGTGAGTCGATACCTCAGTGATGAAGCAGAGGTCAAAAAGGTTACAAAAGTATTTAGGCAGATACGAGAAAGTCTGGATATTGATTCCGATCGCCTGGCAGCAGAAACAGTGCTGGAGATGCTGGGCCTGTGTAATGAAACAGAGCCGGGGCTGGGACAGTAAAGGTGTCCTGTTTATTAATCGCAGGGGTTGATGAGGTAGGCCGCGGCCCGCTGGCAGGGCCTGTTGTGACTGCGGCAGTTATACTAGATAGCAGTCACATTATAGATGGCCTGGCAGATTCGAAGTGCCTGACTGAAAAAAAACGTGGGCAACTGGACCAGCTTATCAGGGAGCATGCCCTTAGTTTCTCGATAGGACAGGCGGATGTCCACGAGATTGATCGGATGAATATTTTGCAGGCAACCATGCTGGCGATGCAACGAGCGGTTGCAGGGTTAACAATAAGACCTGACAAGGTGCTGGTGGACGGAAACCGTCTGCCTGTATTATCCTGCGAGGCAGAAGCAATTGTAGGAGGTGATGGTCTGGTTGCCGAGATTTCAGCTGCCTCAATCATTGCCAAGGTATATCGTGACCGTATGATGAATGACTTACATCATCGGTATCCGCAATATGGTTTTGATAGCAATAAGGGCTATCCTACCCGTATGCATCGTGATGCATTACAAAAGTATGGCGTGACGCCATTTCACCGTCGCAGTTTTGCACCGGTAAAACGGGCTATTGAATGCCATGCTAAATAACCCATTCATCCATCTTCATCTGCACTCGGAATATTCCCTGGTAGACAGTACTCTGCGCATCAACAACATTATAGATGCATCTGCAGAGCAGCATATGCCGGCTGTAGCAGTGACCGATTTATCCAATGTTTTCTCTGTTGTAAAATTCTATAAAGCCGCTATGGCTGCTGGAATCAAGCCAATTCTTGGTTCTGATGTATGGATTGAACGCGTAGAACAACCGGGAAAACCCTTTCGCCTGGTTCTTCTGTGCAAAGATGAAAAAGGCTATCGTAACCTGACTCATATGCTGTCAGAGGCCTTTCGTCATGGCCAGCACCTGGGTGGCCATGCCTGTATTTCAAAACAGGAGCTTACTACTCATAGTGATGGTCTGATAGCCCTGTCTGCTGCTACTCAGGGAGAGATAGGAAATGCCCTGCTGCATGGTTCTATCGGTCAGGTCGATCAACTGGTGGATGAATATTTGCAGATATTCGGTGACTGCTTTTATCTTGAATTACAGCGTACCGGAAGGATCGGCGATGAAGAGCATATCGCCAGGGCCATGGATCTGGCAATGCATCGTTCTCTACCTGTGGTAGCGACAAACGATGTCCGATTCAGAACGGAGAATGACTTTGAAATTCATGATATACGTGTCTGTATACAGGACAGTCGGGTATTGAATGATCCGCGTCGACCAAAACTCTACAGTAGCCAGCAGTATTTTCGTTCATCAGAGGAAATGGCGGAACTGTTTGCTGATATACCCGAAGCGATAGAAAACACTTGCCATATTGCCATGCGTTGTAATTGCCGGCTGACGTTGGGTAAAAACTTTATGCCGGAGTTTCCTGTTGCCAGGGGGCAAGACGTCAATCAGGTACTCATTGATGACTCGAATGACGGCTTGAAAAAAATACTGAAAAAAGTTCCGCAAGATGTAGACCGGAGGGCCTATCAGGAACGTCTCGATATGGAGCTGGGTGTAATCACCGGGATGGGTTTTCCGGGCTATTTCCTGATCGTTGCCGACTTTATCCGCTGGGCCAAGAATCATGATATACCCGTCGGACCGGGTCGTGGTTCGGGTGCCGGATCACTGGTGGCCTATTGTCTGGGTATTACCGAACTCGATCCAATTGAACATGGCCTGTTATTTGAGCGCTTCCTGAATCCGGAACGGGTCTCGATGCCAGATTTCGATATCGATTTCTGTATGGATAAACGTGATCGGGTGATTGAGTACGTTACTCAGCACTATGGTTCCGACAAGGTCTCACAAATTATTACCTACGGCACCATGGCCGCACGCGCGGTAGTACGGGATGTAGGTCGAGTAATGGATGTTGGTTTTGGCTTTGTTGACCAGCTGGCCAAGCTGATTCCCGGAGAACCGGGAATGACCCTGGCGAAAGCGATTGATTCAGAAAAAGAACTGCGCGAAAAGATTGAACAGGATGATGATGTACGTGAACTGATCTCCCGCGCACAATCTCTGGAAGGCATGGCCAGAAATGCCGGTAAGCATGCCGGTGGTGTGGTAATTGCACCCACGGCACTGACAGACTTTACTGCCCTGTATTGTGAGCAGGGTGTCACCCAGATGGTGACCCACCTGGATATGAAAGATGTAGAAGCTGTTGGCCTGGTGAAGTTTGATTTTCTGGGTTTGCGAACCCTGACCATCATCGACAACACATTGAAAACGGTAAACCGCTTCCGTGAAAAGAACGCTCAGCCTCCGATGACACTGGATGATATTGATCTCAGTGATAAAAAAACATTTAAGTTGATTCAGGCCTGCAGGACAACGGCTGTTTTCCAGTTAGAATCCAGTGGCATGAAAGATGTCATTAAGAAGCTACAGCCAGATAACTTTAACGATATGGTTGCGGTGGTCGCCTTATATCGCCCTGGGCCATTGGGCTCGGGCATGGTTGACACCTTCATTGAACGTAAGCACGGGCGTGAAAAAATTATCTATCCACATCCGCTACTGGAGGAAATACTGAAACCTACCTACGGCGTGGTTGTTTACCAGGAACAGGTAATGCAGATCGCTCAGGTACTTGCCTCGTTTACCTTAGGTGCGGCGGATATGCTGCGCCGTGCGATGGGTAAGAAGATCGCAGAAGAAATGGCAAAACAGCGCGAGAACTTCAGGGCCGGTGCTGAAAAAAATGGTATCGATGCCAGACAGGCAGACAGTATCTTCGATTTGATGGAGGAATTCGCCAAGTACGGTTTCAATAAATCACATTCCGCCGCCTACGCGCTAGTTTCATTCCAGACCGCATGGTTCAAGGCACATTCCCCGGCGATGTTTCTTGCTTCAACACTGTCAGCGGATATGGAAAAGACCGATAAAGTAGTTACATTAATAGCCGAATGCCGGGATATGGAGTTAACGGTACAGCCACCGGATGTTAATAGCTCTGGTTTTTCCTTCGAGGCAAGTTCTGAAGATACTATCGTATATGGTCTCGGTGCAATCAAGGGTATTGGACAGGCGGCGATAGAAGAAATTACCCGTGCGCGGGAAGAAAAAGGGCATTTCAGTGACCTGTTTGATTTTTGCCGTGCACTGGACTTGAAAAAAGTGAACCAGCGTACTTTAGAGACGCTGATTTGTGCGGGTGCGTTAGATAAAATGGGTGTGCACCGTGCTGGGTTGATGGCAAACTTGTCTAACGCTATGTCCCTGTCAGGACAGGAGCTTAGAAATCGTGCCGCGGGACAGGATGACTTATTTGGCAGCAGCGATGAACTGGATCTCGATATCGACTGGATAGAGGTTGCAGAGTATTCAGAGGATGAGCGTCTTAAAAGGGAAAAAAAGCATCTTGGACTTTACCTGACAGGGCATCCAATGAATCAGTATCACCGAGAGTTGGGTAATTTTATCAGTTGCAGCTTGAGTGATGTTGAGTCGGCGAAGGGAAAACAGGTCACTATAGCGGGTCTGATTATTGCTATGCGTACACGCAATACACGTCGAGGTCGAATGGCAATTTTGACTCTGGATGATCAGTCTGCCTGGTTGGAAATCCCCATATATTCAGAGCTCTATGAAAGCAATAAGCAATTACTGCAGGAAGACCGGCTTGTCATCATCAGCGGCAAGGCCGGCTATGATGATTTTACCGGTGGCACCCGGGTCACCGCCGAGCGTATTCATGACATGGACTCAGCTCGTGAGACCTTTTCTACCGACCTGCGTATTACCTTGAAAAAGAAAGTAGAAGACGCCGTTGAAGGCCTGCAGGCTGCTCTGCAGCCGGTAAAAGGCGGTTCCACACCTGTGATTATTGATTACATGAATGAAGAGGCCAGAGCAAGCATCCATCTGCCACGTGAATGGTGTGTACACCCCTCAGCCAGGTTACTGGATGAGCTAAACAAACTCCCTGTCGTCAGTAAGGCTGTATGTGAATACGATGCTGCCGGGGCAAGTATGAATTGATTATGCTGCCCTTTATCCTTAGATCGGTATGGCGTTATACTTTCACTTGACTAGATCATTACCGCTGGAACTATAGATGAACCTCAACTTTCTTGATTTTGAGAAACCTATCGCTGAACTTGAAGCCAAGATCGATGAATTGCGCCATGTTGGTATTACCAGCGATGTCAGTCTGACCGACGAAGTAGCACGTTTGCACAGTAAAAGCATCAAGCTGACAGAATCGATATTTTCCTCATTGACTTCGTGGCAGGTGTCGCAGCTTGCCCGCCACCCCCAGCGTCCCTACACGCTTGAATATATTGACAGGATATTTACAGATTTTCAGGAATTACATGGTGATCGCATGTTTGCTGATGATCCTGCGATTGTCGGTGGTCTGGCACGGCTGGAGGGTCGACCGGTGATGCTGATTGGGCATCAGAAAGGGCGTGACACAAAGGAAAAGGTGTACCGTAACTTTGGTATGCCACGACCAGAGGGATATCGCAAAGCCATGAGATTGATGGAGATGGCAGAGCGTTTCCAACTGCCCCTGCTGACTTTTATAGACACACCCGGTGCCTACCCGGGCGTTGATGCAGAAAAACGGGGTCAGAGCGAAGCCATTGCGCGTAATTTGTTTGTTATGTCTGATTTGAAAATTCCCATCATTTCGACGGTTATTGGTGAAGGGGGGTCGGGCGGTGCCCTGGCAATCGGTGTTTGTGACCGGCTTTTGATGTTTCAATATTCGACCTACTCGGTAATTTCACCGGAAGGCTGCTCAACTATCCTGTGGAAGAGTGCCGATCATGCTGCGGATGCCGCTGAGGTGATGGGATTGACAGCACAACGCCTGAAGGAACTGGGTTTGATAGATTGTATCATCGAGGAACCATTGGGTGGTGCGCACCGCGATGTTGACCTGGCCACAGAAAATTTACGCAAGGCGCTACTGAAAAATCTAGATGACCTGGATGCGATGACGATACCCGAACTACAGGAGAAACGTTATCATCGCTTACGCCAGTACGGTGTCGATAATTTTCAGGAATAGAGTAATAGCGCCACCATACAATAAATGTTTACACCTGCTAATTTCTCTACCGCCAGCCTCTGGCAGGTTCTGCATAATCAGCTTTCTGTAGAAAAGAACAGTGCAGTCTATGTAGCCTTTAGCGGCGGTCTGGACTCGCATGTACTATTGCACGCGCTTTCCTGTCTGGCATCTGATTACCCATTCTCGCTTTGTGCGATCCATATTGATCATTCTCTGCAGCGGCAATCACTCACCTGGGCAGGCCACTGTCAGCAGGTGTGTGATGACTTGTCTGTGCCGCTTATTATCAGGACGCTTAGCATAGAACAGAAAAAGGGTGAAAGCCTTGAGGCTGTTGCAAGGGATGCACGCTATGCGGCTTTGGCTGAATATCTACCTGAAGGTGGCTTATGTATAACTGCACAGCACAGGAATGATCAGAGTGAAACGCTATTGCTGCAACTATTACGCGGTGCTGGGGCGCATGGGCTGGCGGCAATGCCTGCCAGTAAAGATTTCTCTACAGGTAGATTGCTGAGGCCGCTGTTGGCTTTTACTCGTGAGGACCTGCTGGAATATGCAAACAAACACAAGCTGGTCTGGGTAGAAGACCCGAGCAATCAGGACAATAGATTCGATAGAAACTTTCTGCGCAATGAAGTAATACCTGTTTTGCGCCAGCGCTGGCCGGGGATGGATAAAAGTCTGTCGCGCAGCGCGCGTCATGCAGCCTCGGCGGCAACTTTGCTGGATGAAATGGCCAGGTCAGATCTACTCCATTGCAAGGCCGTCAACAACCAGTTTTTTCCACCAGGCATTGCCTGTCTGAATGCTAACTTACTGGCCGGGTTATCATCTTCGCACTATGCAAATGCCCTGCGCTACTGGGTACGGATGAATGGCTTATCGGTGCTCGGCGATGAACGGATGCAAAGCCTGATTCATTTGCTTGAAGAATCATCGGGCAAGGGCAGTGTGGACTGGCCTGGAGGCGTGCTCAGACTGGAGAACAATATACTGTGGCTGTGTAAAAAGACCGATGAAGTTCAAACTGCTGATGAGTTTCTGGACTGGATTCTTCCGGTTCCACTACAATTTCAGAATTTTGAACTGCAGGCTACAAAGGTGAGGGGAGAGGGGCTGGCCCAATCGTTGCTCGATGATTTTACCTTACGTGTTGGTTTTCGACAGGGAGGGGAACAGTGCCGTATGCCGGGTGATTACGGAAGTAAACCACTAAAGACCCTGTTCCAGGATCTTTCCATACCCTCATGGATGCGTGATAGCGTACCGCTAGTCTTTCTTGATGATGAACTGGTTGCCGTATCATCACTCTGGAGCAACCCCCATTACTTACCCGGCCCTGATGAAGAGGGTTACGTATTCTCGATTCATCATAAATAACCCTAATATCAAAAGCTCTCACTACAGAGGTCGTGGAGGAAAAGGGATTATCTGTATAAAGGGACATAATTTTATAAATCCTGAGTCAATTCCAATATTTAATCAGAAATTTATCAACACAAAAACCTCCGTGTCCTCTGTGGCGAAAGCCCTTGATCCTGGGTCTTGAACTTGAAACTTGAAATCAATGTTCTGATTGTGAAGTCTGGGCGGCTTTGGTATGCTTTCCTCCCGTTCGGGGAACAGTCCCCGCACACTGACCCCTGAACGGTGAAATGACGAAATTTATCTTTATTACTGGCGGTGTTGTTTCCTCCCTGGGTAAAGGCATCGCTGCAGCATCCCTGGCTGCGATCCTGGAAGCCCGCAATCTTAAAGTAACCATGCTGAAGCTGGATCCGTATATCAATGTTGATCCCGGTACCATGAGTCCATTCCAGCATGGTGAGGTATTTGTCACCATCGATGGTGCAGAAACAGATCTTGACCTCGGTCATTACGAACGTTTTATCCGTACTACCATGACCCGCAAGAACAATTTTACCTCCGGGCGAGTGTATGAACGTGTTATCAGTAAAGAGCGTAAAGGTGACTATCTTGGTGGAACGGTCCAGGTAATTCCACACATAACCGATGAGATCAAGGGACTGGTAGAGCAGGGTGCTGAAGGGGCCGATATTGCCCTTGTCGAAATTGGCGGCACCGTTGGTGATATCGAGTCACTGCCATTTCTGGAAGCTATTCGTCAGATGGGTATTGAAAAAGGCCGTGAAAATGTGGCCTATATTCATTTGACCCTGGTGCCCTGGATTGCGGCCGCTGGTGAGCTCAAAAGTAAGCCTACGCAGCATTCAGTGAAAGAACTGCGCAGTATCGGTATCCAGCCGGATGTACTGATCTGCCGAAGTGAGCGAGAAATTCCAGATAGTATGCGGAAAAAGATTGCCCTGTTTACCAATGTTGCAGTTGATGCTGTCATATCGGCCTATGATGTTGACAGTATTTACAAGATTCCATCATCTTTGCACCAGCAGAATCTGGATGGGATTATTTCACGCCAGTTTAATCTGGATGTACCGGATGCAGATCTTTCCGAGTGGGATCAGGTAGTTTACAACCTTGAGCATCCTGAGTCGTCAGTGACGATAGGTATGGTGGGAAAATATGTCGATCTTACGGAGTCTTATAAATCACTATCTGAAGCCCTGATTCATGCCGGCATACATACTCGCACAAAGGTCAATATTCACTATTTTGACGCCGAGGATCTGGAGGAAAATGGTACTGACAGCCTTTCTTCTGTTGATGCAATTCTGGTTCCAGGTGGCTTTGGGCTGCGCGGAATAGAAGGAAAGATCGCAGCGGTACAATATGCCCGTGAAAACAAAGTACCGTATCTTGGTATTTGCCTGGGTATGCAGGCGGCAGTGATTGAATATGCTCGCAATGTCGCGGGCATGGCAGATGCCCACAGTACTGAATTTAATCACGCCACGCCTTACCCTGTTATTGCGATGATTACGGAATGGCAGGATGCTGACGGTACGGTTAAAGTAAGAGACAAAAGCAGTGATATGGGTGGCACTATGCGCCTGGGTGGACAGGATTGTCTGATAAAGAAGGACAGTCTGATTCACGATTTATATCAGAAAGACATCATCCATGAACGCCATCGCCACCGTTATGAATTTAATAATGCCTATCGAAATAAACTTGAACAGGCAGGATTAATCCTGTCGGGTACATCAGCCGATGGCGAGCTGGTCGAAGTCATAGAAATATCTGATCATCCCTGGTTCGTCGGCTGCCAGTTTCACCCCGAATTCACTTCATCACCCCGTGATGGCCATCCACTATTCAAGGGCTTTGTACTTGCTGCTGGCACAATTCATAAATCACATAAAAGTGATGAAGAGAGTGGTTGCTGATGCAACTGCTTAATTTTCAGGTCGGTCTGCAACATCCTTTTTTTCTTATTGCCGGGCCCTGTGTTGTTGAATCTGAACAGTTAGCCATCGATACAGCTGGAACACTGGCTGAGATCACCTCTGAGCTGGATATTCCCTTTATTTTTAAGTCATCCTATGACAAGGCAAACCGCACATCGGGCCAGTCCTATCGTGGCATGGGGATCGACGAGGGACTTAAAATCCTCGATAACGTTCGTCAGCAAACCGGGGTGCCGGTACTCACGGATGTGCACAGCACAACAGAGGTAAAGACTGTTGCAGAAGTCGTCGATGTCCTGCAGACCCCGGCATTTCTCTGTCGTCAGACTGATTTAATAGAAGCCGTCGGCGCCTGCGGCAAGCCGGTTAACATCAAAAAAGGGCAGTTCCTGTCACCGCAGGAAATGACTCAGGTGGCCAGCAAAGCGATTGTAGCCGGTGGAAAAGGACGGGTCATGGTCTGTGAGCGTGGTGTCAGCTTTGGCTATAATAACCTGGTTGTGGATATGCGCTCACTGGCGATCATGCGACATACCGGCTGCCCGGTCGTCTTTGACGTCACGCACTCAGTGCAGCAACCTGGTGGTCAGGGCACGCATTCAGGCGGCAACCGTGAATATATACCCGTGCTGGCCAGAGCCGCCGTTGCCGTAGGTGTGGCGGGCCTGTTCATGGAGACACACCCCGACCCAGATAAAGCCCTTAGCGATGGCCCTAACTCCTGGCCACTGGCCCGCATGAAAGAATTGCTGCAACACCTGAAAGATATCGATCAGGCTACCAGGGCCAGGAAATTCGAAGAGCAGTTGTAGGTTTTCACCACAGAGGACACGGAAGGCACAGAGGTTTTTTTTTGGGTTATTCGTTGCTTTCCTGTAGTTTTGTCTTATCACAGAAATTTATCCATATCATCAACAACAGATATAAATATTTTTGTTTTCTCCGCATCCTCCGCGCCCTCTGTAGTAAATAATCTTTTAAGCTTTCAGGCATTGCTGTAAAATTACTTGCCAACTCCCGGTAAATCAGATGAAACCCCCGTCTTCTGTAACGGTAGGGCCCAACGTTCCTCAATGTTTCTTAAGGAAAAAATAATGAGTAAAATCACCAATATTATCGCCCGCGAAATCCTTGATTCACGCGGTAACCCTACCATAGAGGCCGATGTGTTTCTGGATTCAGGTGTTTCAGGCAGAGCAGCTGTACCGTCCGGTGCCTCTACAGGTGAGCACGAGGCGGTTGAATTACGTGATGGTGACCAGAGACGGTATCAGGGTAAGGGAGTTCTGAAGGCGGTTGCAAATGTAAATGGTGAGATTAAAGATGCCTTGATGGAGCAGGATGTTACTGATCAACGTTCCATTGATGACACGCTGATTGCTCTTGATGGCTCTGAGAATAAAGGCAGGCTAGGTGCGAATGCCGCATTGGCAGTATCTTTGGCGGTGGCTCATGCTGCAGCTAATGATGAAGAGCTACCACTGTATCGTTATCTTGGAGGCGAGGCGGCGGTAAATCTTCCAGTACCAATGATGAATATCATCAATGGTGGTTCACATGCGGATAATAGCGTAGACCTGCAGGAATTCATGATCATTCCTGCCGGCGCACCAGGCTTCTCTGAAGCATTGCGTTACGGTACCGAAGTCTTTCATAGTCTAAAGTCTGTCCTCAATAAACGTGGTCTAAATACGGCGGTTGGTGATGAGGGCGGCTTTGCGCCGGATCTTTCTTCGAATGAAGAAGCCATCGCAGTTATTCTTGAATCGATAGAAAAAGCAGGTTACCGGCCGGGGGAGGATATTTACCTCGGAATCGATGCGGCAAGCTCGGAATTCTTTGAGAATGGGCAATATGACCTGAAAGGTGAAGGACGCGTTCTTGATGCGGCTGGTATGAAGAGCCTGCTGGCTGACTGGGTCAATCGCTACCCAATCGTTAGTGTTGAAGATGGCATGGACGAAAATGACTGGTCTGGCTGGAAGGAGTTGAATCAGGAGATCGGCAGCAAATGTCAGCTGGTTGGAGATGATCTGTTTGTCACCAATACAAAAATGCTGCAGCGTGGCATCAAGGAAAAATCAGCCAATGCCATCCTGATTAAGGTAAATCAGATCGGTACTCTAAGTGAAACACTGGATGCCATCAGCATGGCACAGAAAGCAGATTTCGGTGTCATTATTTCACACCGTTCAGGCGAAACAGAAGATACTACCATTGCTGATCTGGCCGTTGCTACATTAGCGGGTCAGATTAAAACCGGGTCACTGTCGCGCTCAGACAGGATTGCTAAATACAACCAGTTATTACGCATAGAAGAACAGCTGGGCGATCGTGCTATCTACCCTGGCAGGGCAGCGATCAGAGGGTTATCATAAGCAAATCAAATACTACAGGAGACTGGAGAGATTGAAGCTTTTGCTGACATCTGGAATTGTACTGGCTGTTTTACTTGCCTATACGCTTGCCCTCGGCAAAGGTGGTCTGCTGGACATCTGGAATATGAAGCGTGATATCGTTGTTCAGCAGGAGCAAAATGAACGCCTGCAGCAGCGCAATCGTGAACTGGCAGGGGAAATTGTCAACCTGCAGAAGGGGACGGAAGCGATAGAAGAACGGGCGCGTAGTGATTTGGGATTGATACGGTCTGATGAGTTTTTTGTGCAGATTATTGAATAGCTCCAAGTTCCAAGTTCCAAGTTCCAAGTTCCAAGTTCCAAGTTCCAAGTTCCAAGTTCCAAGTTCCAAGTTCCAAGTTCCAAGTTCCAAAAACTTTGTGTTGAATTCTATTGTTCGGGGATTAAAAATGAGCGATGAAATTGTAAAAAATTTGGGTCCGTTAGCTGTTCTGGCGGGTACATGGGAAGGTAATCAGGGGGTTGATATTTCCAGAATTCATAGTGAAGAAAAAGAAACAAAATATCGAGAGAGAATTGTCTTCGAACCACTTGGACCGGTTAAAAATGGGCCGCAGGAACTGTACGGTTTGCGTTATTCGATGACAGCCTGGCGTTTGGGTGAAGAGGATGGGTTTCACGAAGAACTGGGCTACTGGCTGTGGGATGGTGGTAATGAACAGGTCTTGCGTTGCTTTGTGGTGCCTCGCGGAGTGCTGATCAATGCTGGTGGTGATGCGAAAGGTAGCAGTAAAAGTTTTCATTTATCTGCCGAAGTCGGTTCCGAAACATACGGTATCCTGTCCAATAAGTATCTGGATGAATCGTACAAAACGATGAAGTATGTGCTGGATGTTACTATTCATGATGATGAAAGCTTTAGCTATAAGGAAGATACGCAATTGTGGATTCCGGTAAATGAGGCGATTTTTCATCATACTGATGAGAATACATTGGAAAAAATGTAATTTTTTATACTGGCACACGGGTGAGTTTGTTTCTTTTTTCTATCTTTTGTCCCCCCACCGGCGGCCATAATTTGCTTTACCAAGGCTATCCAGCACGATTATTGCACCTTCTTCAGGCGTTAGAGTTCCAAACTGGATGTCTTTTACCACGCCCTGGAATACAGATGATTCCATTTTAATTATTTCCATTGGTGCGTTCATATCATCGAGCGCGTTATGCAGGTTCCAGCTTGCAGTAAATTTTAGCATTTTAGTATTCCGTTTAGTTTTCTTTCGGTTTCTAAATAATAGTCTGGCCAACATTGTATTGCTTGACAAAACACGCCAATAAGTTGACGGTGCGTAAAAAAAGCCCGAAGTGACAAATCTCAACGGGTTGTCTTACGGCCCCCAAAAATGAAATGGAAAAAATGAAATGGGGTCAATCCGCGCGCCGTTAATATACAAAAGGATTATTTCAGTTTTCTTACTTCCTTTTTCCACACACCCCATTCGCTATTTCCTGTCTGATCTTGTTGGTGGTATCTTAGCCTTCACAGCCATTCAATTTTCTTCTTCATCGCCCGAAACCGACAGGACCGAATAGGGCTGAGTACCCATAGTCAGTTTTTCTCCATCCGGAGAGCCCAGTCGGAGATCCAGGTTTTCATCAATGACTTTAGTCTGTAACACTACCTGCAAACACTGATTTGAATCGGAAATGGCTGCCTGAACAACTGTTCCTGCTGCCTTGTCTGGCTGGCCTGCAATATAAATCTTGTCATTGGGCTGTGCCAGTTCTTTGCGGCTAGTTTCTGCTACGAACATTCGCTGCTTGATTTTCCCCAGGTAATGCACTCTTGCGACGATTTCCTGTCCCGGATAGCAGCCTTTTTTGAAGTTTACTGCTCCAATCAGATCCAGGTTGACCATTTGTGGCACGAAGGTTTCCTGAGTGGCCAGGACTATGGCAGGAATGCCTGCCTGAATATCCAGTAGTGTCCAGTTGCTTCTATCTGTTGAAGTGTTTGTATCAAATTTTATTGACTTGCCGATGTACAGGAAGCGTCCTGACTCATAGTCGATGGTCAGCAGGTTATTGTTGCCATCTCTACTGAGTTTTCCGTTCTCTTTTTTCTGTGTGAGACCAATACCGGACAGATTGTCAGCAGCACCCAGAATACCGGTAATGGATGTGTTCACATCCTGCGGTGTAATCGTCACATCGTCCCGCATTACAAACATGCGTAAGCGAGATAAAATTTTGTCGCTGATCTCTGCAGGGAGAATTAGCAGGAACTCATTTTTATCCAGCCTGGCGATGGTCATGAATACCAGTAGGCGTCCTTTTGGCGTGCAGTAGCCACTGTACTGCCAGCTATTTACCGCTAGATTAGCCAGGTCATTGGTGAACTGGGCATGCAGAAACTTGCTCGCATCGCTGCCTGTAACACGCAGGGATGTTAAATCATCCAGCCTGATAGTCTTTGCTTGAGTCTCATTCATTATGTTTAATGTCCATGTGTCTTGGTGTATCTGGTAGCTTGGTGATAGGATTGTCTTTGTATTACAACTCAGGATTGTAAAGGAAACAAATACAGACAAACACTGTCCAATGTTGTGAATTCATATAAGGAAGGGCGATGTACCACGAAAAAAGATGGCATATATGAAGAATGCAGGACAACGTCCCGTATTTTTAAATCTGCTGCAGATACGTTTGCCTCGCGGTGGATTACTGTCTTTCGCCCATCGCGTTTCAGGTGTATTACTGGTGTTGGCAATCCCCCTTTTCATCTATTTATTACAGTTACTAAATGGTGGGGTAGAGGGATTTTCTCAAGCCTTGTCCATATTGTATAGCACTCCCGGAAAGATTATTGTCAGTCTCACGGTCTGGATACTGATACAGCATTCTCTCAGTGGTATCAGGCATTTAATGATGGATCTGGGCTATAGCTACGACAAAGATATTGCTCGCTTAACAGCCAATATTGCCTTTGGACTTAGTTTCCTGCTGATCGTGTTAACTGGAGTGTGGATATGGCTTTAGGCATGAGTGAGCGGGGTAGCCTTCATTCCGGTCTCGGAGAATGGGTGGTCCAGCGTTTGACGGCTGTTTACATGTTGTTCTTTATCGTCATGGCACTAATACGCCTTTCAGTATCACCGGTTTCCAGCCAGTCAGACTGGCTCCTGTTATCATCAGGTCTGCTGTTTCAAATTTTTCTGTTATTGTTCATGTTCAGCTTGCTGGCACATGCATGGTTAGGATTGAAGAGCGTTTTCCTTGATTATGTTCATCCCTGGCGACTACGGTTTTTACTACTGATGGTAGTAGCCGTATCGTTGCTTGCAGCAGGGGTGTGGGCGTTACTGGTGGTGGTAAAGTAATGAATAACGGCATAGAAAAAAGACGCTTCGATTGTCTCGTTATTGGTGCTGGTGGTGCGGGACTGCGCGCTGCATTGCAGTTGGCACAGGCTGATTTGCATGTGGCTGTTGTATCAAAAGTTTTTCCTACCCGTTCTCATACTGTAGCTGCGCAGGGTGGTATGAATGCTGCACTGGGAAATGTGACGCCGGATAACTGGCACTGGCACATGTATGACACGGTGAAAGGTGCTGATTTTCTGGGTGATCAGGATGCCATTGAATACATGTGTCGTGCCGCATCTCGTCTGGTGATTGAACTCGAGCATTTCGGCGTTCCTTTTACACGACTTGAAAATGGACGCATCTACCAGCGGCCATTTGGCGGCCAAAGCCAGGACTACGGTGGTGACCAGGCCGCACGCACCTGTGCTGCAGCAGATCGTACAGGTCACGCCATTCTACAATCCCTTTATCAACAGAATTTGCGTTCACAAACCCACTTCTTCGATGAATATTTTGCAACAGACTTGCTGATGTCTGAGGAAGGGGTGACACAGGGCGCGATGGTGATTGATATAGAGACTGGTGAGCCAATGATCATTGAAGCCAAAACTACATTGTTAGCTACCGGTGGTTCGGCACGAATTTTCCGCACCAGCACCAATGCCATGATCAATACTGGAGACGGTATGGCGATGGCACTGCGGGCAGGTTTACCGTTGCAGGACATGGAGTTTGTACAATTTCACCCTACCGGCATAGCGGGTATGGGTATGTTGATTTCTGAAGCAACACGGGGTGAGGGTGGTTATTTAATAAATAAGGATGGTGAGCGCTTCATGGAACGATATGCCCCGCATGTACTTGACCTGGCTTCCCGCGATGTTGTTTCTCGGGCCATTGCGATTGAAATTCGCGAAGGCAGGGGGTGTGGGGAAAATGCCGATCACGTGCTGCTGAAAATAAACCATCTTGATCCGAATATTGTGAAAAGCAGGTTGCCGGGTATCCGGGATATGTCTATCCGCTTTACCGGTGTCGACCCGGTTGATGCCCCAATGCCGGTGGCTCCGACAGCACACTATACTATGGGTGGTATACCAACCAATAGAATGGGGCAGGTTGTTGCGCCACAGCACCATGCGCCGGAAGAGCCGCAGCAGGGGATTTATGCAATTGGTGAATGTTCCTGTGTATCAGTGCATGGTGCAAACCGCCTGGGTGGTAATTCCCTGCTTGATATAGTCGTGTTCGGGCGGGCGGCAGGGAATCACATCATTGAATTTCTAACAGATAACCGCTTCCATACACCGCTCAGTGATGCATCGATAGAGCAGGCAATGAGTCATGTTCAACGGTGGGATAAAAAAGGAGAGGGTGAATCGGTCGCCGACATAACAAAACAGATGCGTGCACTGATGGAACAGTATTGTGGTGTTTTTCGTACTCAGGAAGTGCTTGATGAAGGTGTTGAAGAGATACGTGCACTGGTTGCCCGTCTGGCAGATGTTCGCGTGGGGGATCATAGCAAGGTTTTCAATACCGCAAGAATTGAAGCTTTTGAGCTTGAGAATCAACTCGAAGTTGCGATGGCAACCATGCAGTCTGCTGCAGCGCGTACAGAAAGTCGGGGCGCGCATTCACGTCTGGATTTTCCCGACCGTGATGATCGAGAGTGGATGAAACATACACTCTATTTCAAGCGTGATGGCGGTGTGCTGGACTACAAGCCAGTACGCACGCAACCCTTAAGTGTCGATTCCTTCCCGCCGGTAGAAAGGGTCTATTAAGGGCACCTTTATTAATCCATGAATATTCATCTTGCATCCCAAATCGTCCATCTCTGCGTTAAGCATCTTCGCAATAGCCATGCTATTGCGTGCGATCCTTGTCTTGATATGAACAATTGTGGAATACAATCTGAGCTATCCAGAATTGATAGAGGTGCCCTTTAAATGATTCGCTTCTCCATCTACCGCTTCAATCCAGATAAGGACAGCAAGCCGTATATGCAGGACTACCAACTGGATGAGTCGAGGCTTGAAGGTCGACAAATGCTGCTGGATGCTATCCTGCTATTGAAAGAACAGGACGAAAGTTTGTCATTTCGTCGTTCCTGTCGCGAAGGTGTGTGTGGCTCGGATGCAATGAATATTAATGGCAGTAATGGACTGGCCTGTATTACACCGTTGAGTTCGCTAAAGCAGCCTATCAGGTTAAACCCGCTACCAGGCATGCCGGTGATTCGTGATCTGATTGTTGATATGGAACCATTTTACCGCCAGTACCGTACTATAAAACCCTGGTTAATGAACGATGAACCGGAACCGGAAATCGAGCGTTTGCAGTCGGATGAAGAGAGAAAAAAGCTGGATGGGCTTTACGAATGTATCCTCTGCGGCTGCTGTTCAACTGCCTGTCCGTCATTCTGGTGGAATCCGGACAAGTATCTGGGGCCTGCAGCGTTGCTGCAATCCTACCGGTTTCTCGTTGATTCCCGTGACAAGGCGACCAATGAACGTCTTGATGAACTGGAAGACCCTTTTCGTCTGTTTCGCTGTCACAGCATCATGAATTGTGCTGAGGCCTGTCCCCGAGAGTTAAATCCTGCACTGGCCATTCACAACATACGCAAAATGCTGCTGAACCGGGCAACCTAGTGTGGTGTATTTCGCCAAACAACGGAATACACTACACCCGTGATGGCCCAGGTTCCGGGCAAACTACGCTGGCAGTGCAGGCGCGGTATGCTAGAGCTGGATGTCATCCTGAATCGTTTTGTTGATCAACATTGGCAGAGTCTGGATAATCGGCTTAAAGCCGAATTGGAGAAGCTACTGAGCTGTTCGGATCAGCAATTACAGAAATGGCTATGTGAAGGCAGGGAGGCTGACAATGAAGTCTATAATATCGTCACCAGAATGCGGCAAGCGGATAATCATCCACCCAGCTAGATCACAGTTCCTTTTACTGCTGATCTCCAGTCTACATGCAGCGGCACTGCTGCTACTGTTTTTTATCGATCTCAATTTCCTGTTGTTACTGATTTTTGCAGTATTGATTGTTTTCAGCCTGCGCCAGCTTATTATTTCAGAAAAATCGACCACTCATGGGCTTAGCCTGCAGCAGGGTAAATCGCTGCTGTTTCAAAATGATGAAACATCAGACTGGCAGGAAGCGGATGTGCTCGAAAGTTTTGTTAGCCGCTGGCTAATTGTTTTAAGGATCAGAACACTGCTTGATTCGAAGCAACATTCATTGGTGTACGCAACGGACTCAATAAACGGTCTGTCTTATCGGCGTCTGGTAGTTTATTTGAATCAGCATGGCCTGTGAGGATTTGTAGCCAGGGCCGGTCTTACAATTTCTGTTAGGGAACCTCTGATTAATTCTGGACGAAGTAGATTGCGATCTAAAATATTCAGGTTTGAGGCGTAAATCGCACGTAATAGCTAGCTATTGCGAAGGTTTGCAACGAAAAAACTGGATATTTTAGGCGTAAGATACGAGTTCATGAATTGATCAGAGGTTCCTTAGTTCATATTTATTTGAACAATAACCGGTTTCGCTTAAGCCTTTACTGTCCGAATGAATTCGTACCTACATGAAGATGGCTAGCTCAGGTGCGATCTTTGCCTTGATATAAACGATCTGGAATACAATCTGATCTATCCAGAATTAATAGAGGCGCCCTTAAAATTGACAGGGGTCAGTATAGTATTTACCTGATCTAATTCATGATTGGACTCCGGATAATCACGCGTAAAATGCAGGCCGCGACTTTCTTTGCGCGATTGTGCGCTACATATTGTCAGTTCGGCAATAACAACCAGGTTGCGTAATTCAAGCAGGTTGTTATCTACCTTGAAGCAGCTATAGAATTCCTCAATTTCATCTTTCAGTAGTTCAATACGATTCTGTGCGCGCTGCATGCGTTTGTTGGTTCTGACAATGCCGACATAGTCCCACATAAAACGGCGCAGCTCATCCCAGTTATGGGACACCACTACCTGTTCGTCCGGATCGGTGACCTGGCTTTCATCCCATTGAGGTAGCTCGGGAATGGGGGCCGGGGGTTGCTCAAGACTCTCTAATATTGAACGGCTGGCAGACTGAGAGAAGACCAGACATTCAAGCAATGAGTTGCTTGCCAGGCGGTTTGCACCGTGCAGGCCGGTGCAGGTGCATTCGCCGATGGCATAGAGGTCCTCGACATCTGTTTTACCATTGAGATCAGTGATCACACCACCGCAGGTATAGTGTGCCGCCGGTACTACCGGGATAGGACTTGTGGTGATGTCCATGCCGAACTTCAGGCAGCGTGCATAGATGGTTGGGAAATGTTCGATAATGAAATCGTGGTTGCGATGACTGATATCAAGATAGACGGAGTTCAGCCCGCCTTTCTTCATTTCATAGTCAATTGCGCGGGCAACGATATCACGGGGAGCCATTTCAGCTCTTTTGTCGTGGTGTTCCATGAAGCGCGTCCCATCCGGCAGTAATAAATGGGCGCCTTCTCCGCGCAGGGCTTCTGATATCAAAAATGACTTTGCCTCCGGGTGATAGAGACAGGTCGGATGAAACTGCACAAACTCCATATTTGCAACACGGCAGCCGGCGCGCCAGGCCATGGCGATACCATCACCGGTCGACGTGTCAGGGTTGCTGGTGTAAAGATATACTTTAGATGCACCACCTGTTGCCAGTACTGTGTTGGCGGCGCTGACAGACATGATTTTGCCATTTTGCTGGTTTTGAATATAGACACCGAGGCAGCGGTTCTTCGATCCGTCCAGTTTGAAACTGGTAATTAAATCGATGGCTATAGCATACTCAAACAGGTGTATGTTTGGGTGATCGCGTGTTTTCTGCTCCAGTGTGGTTTCTATGGCCTTGCCTGTGGCATCTGCTGCATGGATGACGCGTCGATGACTGTGTCCTCCCTCGCGTGTCAAATGGTAATGCTTGCCATCAATATCGAGACTGAAGCCCACTCCCTGATCTATAAGCCATTGAATATTTTCAGGGCCGTGTTTGATGACGTAATCAACGCAAACCGGGTCGCAAAGTCCTGCCCCGGCATCCAGCGTGTCCTGTTTATGGGACTGTATGGAATCGTTGTTACCCAGCACAGCGGCGACACCACCCTGGGCGTAATAACTCGATCCTTCGTGGAACTGACCTTTTGAGACAACTGCGACAGAAGCCGTGTCAGCAAGCCGCAAAGCCAGGCCGAGGCCGGCCAGGCCACTGCCAATTATCAGAACATCAAAATGCTTGTTTGCCATCACCATTATGTTTTTGAATGTGATTCGTTAAGGGCGCTTCTATCAATGCCGTCATTGAGGAGCTTGTGACGAAGCAATCTCTAAGCAATCGACTTAATCAGAGGCCCCCTAAATACGCCAGTGAATTATAACCTGTTCTTTTCTTGCTTTATGGAATTTTATGGCATTACTGATGCAACCGTGCATGTTATAGTCTATGAGGTTTATCAAAAGGAATATAATTATGATGATCTGGCCAGTCTTACAATCCGGTTTTTTGTCTGAATAGAGAACTTTTATAGAATAATAATGTCACAAAAGACAGTGCAAATGGTTAGTATTTACTGGCAAAACGACAGGCACAGGTTTATATATGTCTGAGGAAACTCCGGACATAGTGCTGGTTAGAAGAACGCAGCAGGGTGATCAGGCGGCTTTTGGATTGCTGGTAGAAAAATATCAGCATCGTCTGGCCAAGTTGGTTAGTCGATATATATATGATAGTGCTGAGGTGGAAGATGTATGCCAGGAGGCACTGATCAAGGCTTATCGTGCTATTGGTAGTTTTCGTGGTGAAAGCGCATTCTATACCTGGCTTTACCGCATTGCAGTTAACACAGCAAAAAATTATTTGATTTCACAGGGGCGTAGACCACCGAAAACAGATATTGATGCTGAAGATGCGGTACAAATCGAAGCCGGCGCAGCAATGCGGGAAACGGGAACTCCGGAAGCCAATGCATTAACAAGGGAGCTGGCAGAGACGGTGACGCGTGCGGTAGAACAATTGCCCGAGGACTTGAAAATAGCAATTACCTTACGCGAAATCGAAGGATTGTCCTATGACGAGATCGCTGAAGTCATGGACTGTCCGATAGGAACAGTTCGGTCGCGAATATTCAGGGCACGTGATGCCATAGACCGAGAATTGAAACCCTTGCTCGAGTGAGTGGTAAAAATGAGAGAGAAAATATCGTGTTTTATAGATGGTGAACTGGATCGGACGGAATCCGAACAGTTGATCAGGCAGCTGGATGAGGACAATGATCTTCGTGGGCTGTGGCGACGGTATAACACCTATGGGTCGGCTATACGGGATGAGTTATCACCTGCGCTGTCTGCTGATTTTAGTAACCGGGTCTTACAGGCCCTGGCAAAAGAACCTGTGCAGTTTTCACCTGCGGCTTTGCCCAGACGTAAACATGTCTGGGGACCGGTAGCTGGTCTTGCTGTGGCTGCATCCCTGGTCGGCATAGCTATACTGATACAGAAACCCGCAATACAGGAAGATCCTGATACCCAGACATCTAACATTGCTGCGCTTTCTGCACCGGCAACTGTCTCTGTACCAGCAGAGACTGGTGCGGCTCAGAACGATGATCTGATTGTTGCTAATAGCAAAAATGAGAATATACGTGAAAGAATCAGCCGGTTACTGGTTGAACACAATGAATATAATCCTGCTAGTGATATGACAGGCATATGGTCCTATTCGCATTTTGTTGCATATAATCCCCGCACCGATTCACATTAATGAAATCAACGCTGCATTTCCTGCTGCTGGTTTACCTGGCCCTGATACCTTATGCCTGGGCGGGAGATCAGGGTATAGACTTGCTAAAGAAAATGAATCATGCAGTGAACAGCGTTAACTATGACGGTATTTTTTTACATATTGATGGTAAGCATATACACACTCTGCGTGTAATTCATAAAATAAAGAATGGCACCGTTCGTGAGCGTCTGTATTCCTTAAACGGTGTTCCACGTGAAGTTATCAGAGATCCTGAAAAGGTGTGGTGTATCCTGCCTGAAAAGAAAATGGGGCATGCAGGACTGCGTCCCGATAAGAAAACCGGGTTCCCAGGCTTCATGGTAAAAAACCTCGCAGAGCTGGCTAATAATTATATTATTTCTACAGAGGGTGTTGATAGAATTGCAGACAGAGCCGTTAATCGCATGCAGATACTTCCACGCGATGGCCTTCGATATGGCTATGAGTTATGGGCTGATCAGGATACCGGGCTGTTGTTGAAATCTGCATTGATAGACAATGCCGGGGATGTGATTGAGCAGTATATGTTTACCTTGATAAAAATCGGTGGCGATATCCCTGATTCAGCATTATTGCCAAGGATGAATAAGAATACACTTGAATGGCATAACAGCAAAAAGCCACCTGTCAACATGCCAGTGAAAGATTCGAAATGGCAGTTTTCTGTTTTGCCGAAAGGTTACAGGCTGGTCAATATTATTCAGCAATCCATACCAATGGAGTCTAAACAGATAGAACATATGATTTTAAGTGATGGTCTGGCGGGAGTATCGGTATTTATAGAAAAAACAAGCAATCCAACACCTGAAATCGGTTTCGTTCAAATGGGAGCGGTTCACTCCTATACACGGGTTATCGATGATTACCTGATTACCACTATTGGTGAAGTGCCTGCAGTTGCTGTAAAAGTAATTGGTGATGCGTTAATACGCAAACATTAAGGAGCCTCTGTTTTTGCAACAAGCAGCGGTTGATTTTTGTAAAAATTCTATAAATGCGAGGCCTGGAGACCACGTAACTATTGGTCTGAACAGAATGGCTTTGGTACCTTCTTCGCTAATGACCTATCTGCTTCCATTGTTGATGCTAATTCCTGATGTAATTACAGGCGAGATAAATGCATGATAGAGCTGGCATTGAAAATGCTGAATTTGTCACTATATTATCTGAACTGGGAAGTATTTTGGCAACATTTATGGTTATCAGCCGAATTGTAAGATCCAGCTATTTTTCAAAATTATTCCAGCCGCCGGTTGTGCTTGATCGAAATTAAGCTTTCGCGCTTTGTTATATTTATATTTCGCGCACATTTTTTATTCCGTTTTGTAGTTCCGAGGGTCAACTCATGAAAAAATCATTAATACTGCCAGTTCTATTCCTGTTTACTTCATTTATGACAGTTATAGCGAACGCAAATTCATTACCAGATTTTGTGGGTCTGGTTGAAAAACAGGGTAAGGCTGTGGTTAATATAAGTACCATGCAAAAACCAAAGTCTTTACAACCGGGGCTGGGAAATTTACAGATACCAGATCTGCCGGAAGACAGTCCTTACCATGATTTCTTTGAGAAATTCTTTGGTCAGTTGCAACGGTCTCCACAGGGAACAAATCCGCAGCCCATGGTCAGATCTCTGGGTTCAGGATTTATTATTTCTGCAGATGGCTATGTGCTGACTTCCGCGCATGTGGTCAATAATGCCGATGAAATTGTTGTCCGCATGACGGACAGACGGGAGATGCTGGCAAAAGTAATCGGCAGTGATATACGCAGTGATGTGGCATTGTTGAAAATTGAAGCAAAAAATTTGCCATATTTGAAACCGGGTAAACCTGATGAACTGAAAGTTGGAGAATGGGTGCTGGCAATCGGTTCACCCTTTGGTTTTGAAAACACTGCGACTGCCGGTATCGTGTCGGCCAAGGGTCGAAGTTTGCCAAACGAAAATTACATTCCTTTCATCCAAACAGATGTGGCAATTAACCCGGGCAACTCGGGTGGTCCATTATTCAATATGAAAGGCGAGGTTGTGGGTATCAACGCCCAGATATACAGCCGTTCAGGTGGCTACATGGGGCTGGCGTTTTCTGTTCCTATCGATTTGGCCATGCAGGTTGCCGATCAGCTGCGTGCTGGTGGAAAAGTTAAACGCGGCTGGCTCGGCGTGACTATCCAGGATGTAAATCGTGAGCTGGCTGAAGCACTTGATATGGATAAGCCTTTTGGTGCGTTGGTTTCATCTGTTCTTCCAGAGAGCCCGGCATCAAAATCAGATTTGCAGGTGGAGGATGTGATAGTTGAATATAATGGTAAACCTGTCAGATTTTCTTCAGATCTGCCATTTTTTGTAGGACGCAGTAAAGTCGGGACAACCGCAGATTTAACAGTTTTGCGCAGTGGAAAATTACTAAATGTGAAAGTAAAAATTGGCCATCTCCCAGAATCTGGCACAGCTGCTTTGGACAAGAAAAACCATTCTTCGAAAAAAGATACGACAGGCCTGCTCGGTATGTATGTACGGGATTTGTCCAAAGAGGAGAAAAAGCAACTGGATCTGGATTATGGTGTTCTCGTTGTGCAGCTAAAAGCAAACTCTACTGCGGTGAATGCAGGGATTAGAAAGGGTGATGTACTTCTTATGCTAAACAAGAAAAAGATCGATAATGTCAAGACGTACAATGCTATTGCAGGATCACTTAAGAAAGGCCGGCCTGTTGCAATATTGGTAAGACGAGGCAATGGATCTCAGTTTCTTGTGCTAAAGCCATGAGGGCACCCCAATCAATTCCTCCCGAGAGGAATCACTTTCCTCTCGGTGCCTTCAATAGCGTATAATTTCCATTTTTATTTATGGGGACCTGCCGCGTGCATGAGTCTGCGACAGACCACATCAGAAATTTCTCGATTATCGCTCATATCGACCATGGTAAATCCACCATGGCTGATCGTTTCATACAGATATGTGGTGGGCTGACAGAACGTGAGATGAATGATCAGGTGCTGGATTCGATGGATATCGAGCGCGAGCGAGGTATTACTATCAAGGCACAAAGTGTTCGACTCGATTACCAGGCTGATGATGGTCAGACATACCAGTTAAATCTTATTGACACGCCCGGACACGTTGATTTTTCTTATGAAGTCTCACGATCCCTGACGGCGTGTGAAGGCGCCTTGCTGATTGTTGATGCGGCACAGGGGGTTGAAGCACAGACAGTTGCAAACTGTTATACCGCCATTGATATCGGTCTTGAAGTAGTTCCTGTGATTAACAAGGTTGATTTGCCAGCTGCTGAGCCTGACCGTGTACGAGCTGAAATTGAAGACGTAATCGGTATCGATGCATCGGAGGCAGTCGAAACCAGCGCTAAGAGCGGTTTAGGTATCAAAGAAGTGTTGGAAGCCATCATTCGCGATCTTCCATCGCCAACCGGAGATCCGGATGCTCCATTAAAGGCCCTTATCATCGATTCCTGGTTTGATAATTATCTCGGCACTGTCTCTCTGATCCGTATAGTTGATGGTGAACTAAAGAAAAAGGATCGGATTCGACTGATGGCTACTGGCAGTGAGTACATCGTTGATAATGTCGGTGTCTTTACACCAAAACGCACCGAGACAGGTATCTTGCGCTGTGGTGAAGTTGGCTTTATGGTTGCCGGCATTAAGGACATCCGCAGTGCGCGTGTCGGCGATACAGTGACACTGCGTGATCGCCCAATAGATGAAGCTCTGGCAGGGTTTAAAGAATCTCAGCCACGCGTATTTTCGGGTTTATATCCTGTCACTTCAGGTGATTATCATGGTTTTCGCGATGCACTGGAAAAACTAAGCCTGAATGATGCCTCGCTCTATTTTGAGCCCGAAAACTCCGATGCCCTGGGGCATGGTTTCCGCTGTGGGTTTCTTGGGATGTTACACATGGAAATTATTCAGGAGCGTCTGGAAAGAGAGTATGATCTTGACCTGATTACGACTGCTCCGACTGTCATTTACGAAGTCCTGACAAAAAAATCAGAGATAGTCCGTGTAGATAACCCTGCACGTCTGCCAGATTTTTCATTGATTGATGAAATCAGAGAACCTGTTATCGTCGCACATTTGCTGATGCCGCAGGAATATGTCGGCAGTGTGATGCAGCTTTGTAATGATAAACGTGGTGTGCAGAAAGATATGCAGTATCTCGGTCGACAGGTTATGTTGATCTATGAATTACCAATGAGTGAAGTGGTGCTGGATTTTTTTGATCGACTGAAGTCAGTAAGCCGTGGTTATGCCTCGATGGATTATGAATTTCTGGAATTCAGAGCAGCTGATGTAGTTAGAGTTGACGTATTAATCAATGGTGAACGCGTAGGTCCACTTTCTGTCATCGTACACAAAAATAATGCCCCCTATCGAGGGCGTGATCTAATTAAGGCGATGCGTGAGATTATTCCCAGACAGATGTTTGATATCGCCATACAGGCGGCAATTGGCGGTAGGATTATTGCGAGAGAAACAGTCAAGGCACTACGAAAGAATGTTACAGCAAAATGCTATGGTGGTGACATCACCCGTAAACGCAAGTTGTTGGAAAAACAGAAAGCAGGTAAAAAACGCATGAAGCAGATAGGTTCTGTGGAAATTCCACAGGAAGCCTTTCTTGCTGTGTTAAGGATCTCGGAGGACTAAATATGGATTTTTCATTAATACTTTTTATCGCACTACTAGTCACTGGTGTCATCTGGCTACTTGATGCGATTTTCTTTTCCAGCAAAAGGGCAGGCAAGGCTGAAGAGGCTGGAGAACTAGCTAAAGATCCTTTGCTTATTGAATACTCCAAAGCCTTTTTTCCTGTTATTCTGATCGTGTTTGTTTTGCGTTCATTCATAGCAGAGCCATTCAGAATTCCTTCTGGTTCTATGCTGCCCACGCTAAATATCGGTGACTTTATTCTGGTGAATAAATTTAGCTATGGTTTCAGACTTCCTATCATTAACGAAAAAGTGATCTCCGTATCAGATCCAGAACGAGGGGATATTATGGTTTTTCGTTTTCCTCATGATCCAACAACTCATTTTGTTAAAAGGGTGGTCGGTCTGCCCGGGGACAAAATTGTATACAAAGCAAAAAAACTCTATATAAATGGTAAGCTGATGCCGCAACAGGCTGATGGAAAATACGTATTCAGGAATGGTGCCAATCGAAAACTTTCGCTGAATAAATCAACGGAAGATCTGGATAATGTGAGGCATGATATATTGATTGATCCACGACGAAGTAGTTTACAAATAATGAGGTTTGATGTTCCGAAAGGTCAGTATTTTGTCATGGGTGATAACCGGGATTACAGCAACGACAGTCGCTACTGGGGTTTCGTGCCGGATAAATATGTGGTTGGTAAGGCATTTCTTATCTGGTTCTCATGGGACTGGTCCAATGGCGGTGGCGTTAACTGGAGTAGAATTGGTACCATGCTTAATGCTGATACCACTGGGTAGAGATTATTGAGACAGGAGGCTTTAATGGATAATTTAAGCAATATGAGTAAGCAAAAAGGCGCATCAATGTGGATGCTGATTCTTGGTAGCGCACTGATCGTGTTGTTTGCTCTTGTAACGATGAAACTGGTGCCCGCATATTTAGATAATAATAAGGTTGCACATGCACTTGACTCATTGAAAAAGCAACCGGGCGTGGGCAACTGGAGTCGTCGCCAGATTTTAGAAAGAGTGGATAACACACTCTATATTGATTTGGCGAGTAATTTACTGAATCTCAACGAAGCTCTGGTTATAACTAAAACAAAAACAAAGAAAGTGATTTCCATCGATTATGAAAGAGTGGTGCCTATGGCGTATAACATCAGTGCACTGCTGGATTTCGAAAATAGTATCGAAGTTCCGATTGAATAAAGAACACTTACAACGACTTCAGAAATCACTGGGCTATTATTTCAATTCCAGGCCAGAGTTTTTAATCCGTGCATTAACCCATAGGAGCCACGGCCCCGATAACTATGAAAGGCTGGAATTTCTTGGTGACAGTCTGTTGGGTTTTATCATTGCAGATATTATTTGTGAAAGGTTTCCTAATGCAGATGAAGGACAATTGACTCGATTGCGCGCGAGTCTTGTCAGGCAGGTAACACTGGCAGAACTTGGTAGAGAGTTGGATCTGGGCAGGTATCTAATTCTCGGTCCAGGAGTACTGAAAAGCGGTGATCAGGCGCGAGACTCCATTCTTTCTGATGTCATAGAGGCAATTATTGGTGTCATCTATCTTGATGGAGGAATTAACCCCTGTCGGCAATTCATCACCCGGATATTTGCCAGCAGACTTGCTTTATGTGAACCGGATAATATTTTTAAAGACCCAAAAACTCGCTTGCAGGAGCTTTTACAACAAAGATCACAGAAACTCCCGGAATACACTATTCTTGATGTAAGCGGTCCACCACACAAGCAGTCATTCAAAGTGCAATGCCTGATTGCTGATGGCAAGCAAGTGTTCCGTGGGCAAGGTGCTAGCCGTCGTAAGGCTGAGCAGGATTCTGCTGAAAAGGCTTTACAGGCCATTTCTGGATAATCAGGGCTTATGGGCACCCTCTGTTAATCCATGAATATTCAACTTCCATCCCAAATCGTCCCTCTCTGCGTTAAGAATCTTCGCAATAGCTCTGCTATTACGTGCGATTCTTGTCTTGATATGTCCAATTTGGAATGCAATCTGACCTATCCAGAATTAATAGAAGTGCCCATATGACAAAAGCTTTCCGCGCAGGTTTTATTGCTATACTGGGTCGGCCAAATGTAGGCAAGTCGACGCTATTGAATCGCATCATCGGCAAGAAAATCAGCATTACATCATCTAAGCCCCAGACCACCCGGCACCGTTTACTGGGCATCAATACAACAGAAGAATACCAGATGATTTTTGTTGACACACCAGGGGTACACCCTGGAAGTAAACGCTATATAAACCAGATCATGAATAAGACTGCCGCGAATGCCCTGATAGACGCTGATGTCACGCTATTAATGATTACATCTGAAGGGTGGAAGGAAGAGGATCGCCATGCCTTGAAGCTGGCACAGCAGGAAAAAACGAATCTGATATTGTTGATTAACAAAATTGATAAATTGAAAAACAAAAATCAGCTCCTGCCATTAATAGAATACTCCTCACAATTGCATAATTTCAAAGCGATTATCCCCCTCTCTGCAAGCGATGGAAATAATGTTCAGTCATTAGTGGATGTTTTACCTGAGTATCTTCCAGAAAGTCCCCTACTGTTTCCTGAAGGGCAGACGACAGATAAAGGTGCCCAATTTATCATTTCAGAAACGATAAGAGAGAAACTTTTTCGCCAACTACACAATGAAATTCCCTATGCACTTGCAGTAGAAATCCAGCAGTTAGAGATGACAGAATCACTGATACGGGCAGATGCTATTGTCTGGGTGGAGAAAAATAGTCAGAAAGGGATAATAATTGGTAAGAAAGGTGAAAAATTACGCACTGTCGGTACTCATGCCAGGGAGGAACTGGAGTCCTATTTTGAACGAAAAGTATTTCTGCAGCTTTGGGTGAAGGTGAGAGAAAACTGGTCTGATGATGCAGTAATGTTACGCTCGATTGGGTATATAGAGTAAGAATGAGAGTACAGTCCCAGCCGGCCTTTTTGTTGCACGCAAGACCATTTCGTGAAACCAGTCTGATTATCGAAGTCTTTAGCCGGCAATACGGTCGAGTCGGTTTACTTGCCCGTGGCGTTAGAAACCCGAAGTCCCGTAAACGTGCGTTGGTTATGCCATTCCAATCACTTTTACTGGGCTGGAGTGGTAAAGGGGAACTGCCTCTGCTTACCAGTATTGAGGCCACCGGTAGTGCAAGAGAACTGGCAGCTGAGCAAAGATATGCTGCTTTTTACCTGAATGAATTATTGCTGAAATTGTTACATCGGTATGATGCACATGAGAGCCTGTTTGATTTTTACAGTAAGATTCTTGATGAAATCTATCAGGGTGTTCCGATACAGCATATTCTAAGGCGATTTGAAAAAGAACTTCTCAGCCAGAGTGGTTATGGTTTGATCCTGCACCACGAAGCAGGATCATCCCGTCCTGTTGTAGCAGAGGGTCTATATCAGTATATTCCTGAGCAAGGACCAAGGCCTGTCTCGCAAACAGCGCAGGAAAATCATCCTGAAGAACAGGGGATCTACATCAAGGGTAAAAGTTTACTGGATTATTACCATGATGTATTTTATGACAAAGAGAGTTTGAAAGAGTGCCGTAGACTGGTTCGCCACCTGCTGGACAGGCAGTTGGGGGGCAAACCGTTACATAGCCGACGGGTATTTCATCAGGTATTATCGGGACTTCAGTCGTAGGCCGAAGATCTTAGGTCGTAAGCCGTAAATCAAAATCGTATTGACTTAAAACTCAAGACTTACAACCTATGACCAAAGACCTAAAACAGAAAACTGAATTTAAATGACTAGATTAAAACTCGGCGTCAACATCGATCACATAGCCTCTATTCGCCAGGCAAGAGGGACTATCTACCCTGATCCTGTGCAGGCCGCTTTCATTGCTGAACAGGCGGGTGCAGATATCATTACTTTACATCTTCGTGAAGATCGCAGGCATATTCAGGACAGGGATTTGGCCATCATGCGGCAGACTATTCAGACACGTATGAACCTGGAGATGGCAATTACCGATGAGATGATTGAGATCGCCATCAGAACTCTACCGGAAGAGGTTTGTCTGGTACCAGAAAAACGTGAGGAGCTTACTACTGAAGGCGGACTGGATGTGGTAGGGAATCTGCCCAGAATAAGAACAGGAGTTAAACGTCTGCATAATGCAGGTGTCCTTGTTTCATTATTTATTGATCCTGACCCTGCGCAGCTTGATGCCTCCATTAACGCTGGGGCAAAGGTGGTTGAATTACATACCGGGCATTTTGCAGATGCCGAGACTGATGAAGTGACTAACAGAGAGTTTCAATCGATAGTAGAAGCCGTCGACTATGGGAAAAGCAGGGGGCTAAAAGTCAATGCAGGCCATGGCCTGCATTATCACAATGTAGAACGGATAGCGATAATTAAGGGACTATCAGATCTAAATATAGGCCATGCTATCATTGCCCGGGCAGTTTTCACGGGTTTGGCAGAAGCTGTGCGTGAGATGAGAACCCTGATGGACAGGGCTAACAGGGTTCTATAAATGGACTGGATTATTTCTTTGCCGGTGGAGGCTGAAAGCCTGCTGGCATCTGTCCCTCTTCACCTTCACCAAACAGAAAGCCTGTCATATGCTGCTCAATGATTTCCAGAGCCCGAGGGTCAGCAGTACTGAGTTGCATTTCATTCATAATAATTGTCAGGCGATCCATCCATTGACGCCAGCCTTCAGCTGAAATATTTTCATAAATTCGAATACCGAGCTCGCCTGGATGGGGAACCTCTTCAAGCCCGGGTGCTTCTTTCTTCAGTAACTGACAATTAACCATTCTACTCATGTTGTCTAACCTGTTGTAATGCCGTGTGATTGATATACCAATTGTACCGTAAATGTAACAATTTTGTCCTAAACCCGCTAGAGATTAACCCGGATATTTCACAGGAATACAGGATTTTGGGGGAATCAGCTATTTTCTACCTGATGGCCGGGTATATTTTTAATGCCTGTCTTGTCGATTTGTTCAGGATTCATGTATTCATAAGTATTTCTAAGATCTTTAGTATCAAACTGAGATTACATCGATCCTTGCTGATGTAGAGGGTGGATTTATGCTTTATCGACCCCATATCTCTGGTAATATTACACTGGTAATATTACACTTTAAACGATTTGCAAAGGAGTATAACTATGGGCGAAGCAGCTTTTCAGACTGAAATTACTGGTGACGTGATGTCTATTACAGATATTGCACTTGAAAAGATGGGCGAACTGCTTGAACAGGTGGAAGAAGATGTTGCGGGCATTCGGGTGTTTATCCACGGAGGTGGTTGTAGCGGTCTTTCCTATGGCATGACCTATGCTGAAGAAAAACTTGAATCTGATAGCCAGCTTGGCAACGATGACTGCAATATACTTGTTGATCCGATTGCACTTGGTTATCTTAAAGGCTGTGAAATTGATTTCCGTGAGGGCCCAACAGGCGCCAGTTTTATTTTTAATAATGTGTTCGAGTCAGTGGGCGGCTCTGGTGCCTGTGGCGGCGGCGGTGGTGGTTGTGGTGCCAATGGTTGTGGCGGCTACGGCTAATTCAAGTTAACAAACGACCACTTAACGCGGCGAAACGCCGCGTATTACTTGTATCCCCGCCTGAAAGCTATCGTATTCAGCCCTACGTCCGGGCGGCTATTTCACTTGGTATTGATGTTAATCTTGCTTCCCAGGGCGAGTGGGCTATCTCTTCGCCACATTCTGCTGGTATCGATGTTCCTCTTCAAGACCACAGGACGGCACTCACTACACTGGTAGAGTTATTCAAACAGCGGCAGTACGATGCGGTTATTGGAACCGATGACAGTACACTTGAACTTGCTGCTAAGCTCGCTAAAAAGATCGGCCTACAGCAGAATCCTCCCACAGCTGTTCGATTGGCCAGGCGCAAGGATTTGTCACGACAATGTCTGCATCAGGCAGGTATACAGGTGCCTGCTTTTTCGGTCGTGGAGGTAAGCGAGCATCAACTGCCTGATAAGCCGCATTTCGGTTTTCCCTGTGTCATTAAACCGTTGGCATTATCGGGCAGCAGGGGAGTAATACGCGCCAATTCATACGAGGGCCTGAATCAGGGAATACAGCGAAGTCTTAAAATTATTTCGGAGCAGACTGATTTATATGAGAAAACTCATCTTCTCCTGGAACAGTTTATTCCTGGAAGAGAGTTTGCCATCGAGGGGATCTTGTCTGATGGACAACTCGATGTGCTCGCCGTTTTTGATAAACCTGATCCCATGGAAGGCCCATATTTTGAAGAGACTTATTACATTTCACCCGCAAGAGTAACACTGAATGAAAAGCAGATTTTAGTAGAAACAGCACAAAATGCCTGTAGGGCGTTTGGCCTGGTTACCGGGCCAGTCCATGCTGAATGCCGCCTTAATAAACAGGGGGCATGGTTGATAGAACTTGCAGCAAGGACGATTGGCGGTCTTTGTAGCCGTTTGCTGAGTTTTGGTACCGGCTATTCGCTTGAACAGCTGGTACTTGCGAATGCTATTGGTCTGGAATTACCACTGGAGCTTAATGACGGTGCAGCAGGTGTCCTTATGCTGCCGACAGAAGAAGCAGGTATCCTGCGCCGTGTTGAGGGAGTTATGAAGGCTGAAAAGGTGCCATACATTGACGATATCGAGATTAGCTTGCGCGAAGGATACCACGTATTTCCATTACCTGAAGGGATGAGTTATCTGGGCTTCATTTTTTCTACAGCGCCAGACTCAGACAAAGTCGAACAGGCATTGAGGGATGCCCATGCTCTATTGAACCCTGTGATTGCACCATTTTGGCCGGTTTCTGTAGGCAAAAAAGGGGCCAGCGCCTAAGCAGCAGCTGACCGAGAAAAATATTTTTTTAGATATTAAGGTAATTTTACGATTGCGTTAATGCCCAGATTGTAGAGTTGTGATTTGCCCTGATTGCCTTCATATTCAAATTCCAGGTCAAAATTCCTGGTTATATGTACGCCAAGGCCCAGGCCGTAACCGATCTGCGTTTTATTTTCCTGAACAATTTGTTCTTGCCCAACGCCTGGGCCTACCGGTTTTTGTCCTACTAGTTTCTTTGTTGTTATAGGTTGTCCAGTCACGGGATCAAATGTAGGCTCACCGGTTGTATCATCTAGTACCGGGATTTCACGAATTATATCTTCATATTTTTGTTCTACTGAAACGGTAGTAATTTTGAATCGTGAAGCAACAATTCCGACTTTTCCCTTGGCATATATGCGACCCGCGGTGCGATATGCGATATAACCGCTGTATAAGGGGTTTTCCCATTTACCGCCGGCCGGATAAATGCTCGGATTGCTGGATGGAATACCGTTGACATCGCCAGAGCTGCTGCTCGGCAGGTACTCAAACTCAAATGCGGCTTTGCCCTTCCAGACTGGTCGGGCGAATTCATAGCCGAGTATCAGCCCTGTGTTTGTCGCTTCTTGTTCACCAATGCCGTCGTCACTGTTGTACATCGACGCGTATTTAGCACCGATCAACCATTGACCGTTCGCTGATTCACCAAAGAATGGCCCGTCACCGGGTTGATCATATTCTGTTGCTGAAGCAGATAGAGCGACCAGCATTGCGGGCAATACTAGTAATTGAGCAAAGGTTTTTTTAGTTGTCATGGTCGACCTCTTGCGTGGTATCTGGTTAACGTAAATAACATGTTTAGGACAAATCTAGCAGGAAAATCTATATTTCTCAACACCCTGCGCATGATTTAGAGAAAAATAATTCAGAATAGTTAATAACTTATTGTTATATATTGATATATAAATGCGATTATTTCATAAATTTAAGTAAATATTAGTTCCAAAGCCTGTTCCACCACCGTTTTCTGTTCCCTGGCAAGATAACATCTGTACCCAGCGGCACAGGTTTGTCTCTACTCATTACCCAGCCCGGTTGTGCAGGTGCGTTGCTCGAACCGCAGGATGACCCAAGGTTATTCGGGTCAAAGATCTTTACCAGTGCCGGATTAGAAAAATCATCGGCATAAACGATCCCGCAGTAATCTTCACCATGCTCTTTGCGTAATAATGTATCCATGCGTAAAATGAATTGATCGAGTTCTTCTCTGTCGGCCAGCTTTTCAGGTAAATCGTGTCCAGGCGCATAAATATACCAGCCTTCATACTTTTGATTTCGAATAGCTGACCAGAGATCATCAAGCTTTTCCCACTGCATTACTCCGCGCAGGATGCCATTATACTTTTCCAGAAATTCTTCTGACATGACATTTCCTGAATCTATTGTGAATGTGTTAGCCAGAAGTTTACAGTATGATTTGTCCCGACGTAATGTTTTTCCCGATGAACTACCTGTCGAAGGCAAAAAATAGCGGATCAACAAATGTTGACTCGAATACCCCTGCTTATATTATTGCTGACTATCATTATTGGTGCTGGTTCCCTGATGATGGAAAGGATCGATACCCCCGTATTGCTATCGGATGATCCGTTGCAGCTAGCCATGGAGTTGATGAATGAAGGAAGGATGCAAGAGGTCATTTATCTTGCACGTTTCAGCCGTCAGTATTTACCACCCGATCCGCAATATTCCGCTTTGCAGTTTGAACGTGAGGCTAACACATCTCTTGATTCCAACATCTACCTGCTGGAACGCTTCCTGGCAGGAGCACTGACAGGCGAAGCCACGAATACCCCTGAACTTGCAGGAACGATGACGCTGGACATGCTGGTGATTGGTGATATTCGGGATCTGCTGGTACAGGGCTACAAAGAGTTCGATAACGGGCAGGGCGATGAAGTCATCATGGGGCTATCTGCAGCAGGATTATTACTTACCCTGGTTCCGGAGTTATCGTGGGCACCAGCCCTGTTCAAGACTTTCTGGCGTGGCAGGCATTTTTCCATACCATTTCAGAAACTAATTCGGAAGACTCTTTCAGATGCCCGTAAGACGGGTGACTACCGAAGCCTGAGGAAAATGATGAGCCATTTCAGGGAGATCGTCGATAACCTGGGAACCGGTCCGGCCATGACGGTCATCAAGCGTGTCGATAGTGCTGAAGATCTGGCACTACTGGCTAGCAGAGTAAAAATAGCACCAGTAGAAGCCTACACCCTTACCAGTATCAATGGCGCCAAATCTCTGAAAAATATTACAACAACAGGTGCTAAAAAGGGAAAACTGATTAAGCGAGTGAAGCTGGCTACTCGCCAGCAAAAATTATTTGGTAAGGCAGTGGGATTGATCCCAGTGAGCTGGCTGGCAGGTGTTTTTGGACTATCGCTACTGCTGGCGTTTTATGTAATAACCAAAGGTAGAAAATAGATCGTATGAAAGATAAAAGAGTACTGCTCCCTTTTCTTACTTTCCAGAATTAGTCGTATCATAAAGGCAGAAAGCAAGACCCCTGTCTTTTCGAAAAATATACCTCCTGGTTAGCTCGTTAGAGAGAAAAATATGAAGTACAGATTTCTACTCTCAGTAAATTTATAGGCTGTACTCGCGCCGGTTGCGGAGAACTGTTACTGTCTAAGGAACCTCTGATTAATTATGGCATGTCTCTGCGAGACCTGAAGTGTGCAGCTACAAAGCGTGCTTCGCAGTGAATGGCCCGGTCCTTTACAAGAACACAATGCCGTAGATGTGCACTTCAGGCCTCGCCCTACGGGGCTTACAGGCTGATCCACGCTCTGCGTTGACACTTTTCACCAGGCCCAGGCATGCTTTCAAAGTATCGCCTTGATTGTGGATCAGCCTGTAAGCCAGAGATATGCCATAATTAATCAGAGGCTCCCTAAGGGTGATATATCTAAAATGACCATAAACAGACAAGAGATAGATCAGAGTTCCAGGGTTTTGGAGCAGGAATTGCTCGGATTAATCGATACGGCCCGCTTAATCCATTCTTCCATCCATTCTCTTGACAAACTTATGACCTTGATTGTCCAAAAAACTACCGAAATACTTAATGTCGAGGCATGCAGCGCCGTGATGCGTGACAGTGAGAAAAACCGCCTCATCTTTTATGCCCTCACGGGCGAAAAAGCATCTGTACTGTCGACTTTTGAGCTTGCTGAGGATGAGGGTGTCGTGGGTTGGTGCATTACAAAAAAATCCACCATAGTTACAAATAAAGTTGGTGATGATCCACAATTCTCACACCGGGCAGATGAGATGACCGGCTTCGTTACCCGCTCCATTTTATGTGTGCCATTATTGGTGGATGATGATTGCGTCGGTGCACTGGAAATACTAAACAAAAAAAATAAAGGCGGTTTCAATAAACGCGATGTTCTCCTTGCGGAGGGCATAGCCGACCAGGTTGCCGTTGCAATCCAGAATGTGCAGCTTACGCAAGCAGCCCTGAAAGCAGAAAGGCGGGCCGCAATTGGAGAAGCCGTTTCGGGAGTCGCACATTGCTTAAAGAATATGCTGAACGGTTTGCAGGGCGGTTTGTACGTACTGAAAAGTGATGTCACGAAAGCGACAGGCGATGTTCCTGATCGTGGCTTCGAAATGCTTGACCGCAACATGAAACGCTTGATTGACCTGGCTCAGGACATGTTATCATGCTCTAAGGATCGCAAGCCGGAATACGAGTTAACGGACATAAATGAAATATCAGGTTCTGTGGTTGAGTTAATGCAACAAAGAGCCCAGGAGCAGGGATCGGAGTTACGTTTTATTCCGGATGAAAGCCTGGATGAAATAATGGTTGATCCCAAAGGCATTTACAGATGTATTTTGAATCTTATATCAAATGCGCTGGACGCCTGTAAAGAAAAGAATGGCGCGGTTGTAAATGTCAGCACCGGTACTGTTAATACTAACGAGGTTGTTATTCGCATATCTGATTAAGGTTGTGGTATGGCTGAAGCTACTCTCCACTCTATTTTCGAACCGTTTTTCAGTAACAAGGGGTCGGATGGCACAGGCCTGGGGCTTTCTGTTACCCGAAAAATAGTGGAAGAACATAATGCAAGAATCGAAGTTGATTCTGTGGTAAATGAAGGAACCACCTTCAGCATTTATTTACCGGGACAATAGAAGAAAACGTTTGTACTTATCCCATAAAGTACTTATCCCATAAAGTTAGGAGATTATAATGCCAGATGCTCAGAAAATTTTAGTAGTTGACGATAGTGAGGATCATATTATGTTTACTTCTCAGATTCTTGAAGATAATGGTTTCCAATATACAGTCGCACGTAACGGCAGTGAGGCGCTTGATGCATTGCAGAAAGAACGCCCTGCATTTGTGCTGCTGGATATTTTGATGCCCAGGAAGAGTGGACTGAACGTTCTTAAGAAAATGAGAGAAGATCCTGATCTAAACTCCATCCCGATTATAGTGGTTTCCGGTTCTGGCGAGGTTACCGGTGTTGATATGGCGACTGGCCAGGAAGAGGCGGCGGAAACCTATGGTGATGACGTGGCCAGGACGTACGGCGAGTTCATACACGATAAACTGGAAGATTTTAAACCAGATGCGCTTATTAGCAAACCTGTAGACCCGGCAAACCTGATCACAAAAATCAATGAACTACTACCTTGAAAGGAATGCGTGAATGAGAAGCTACATTTCATACCCATGGCACAGCCTGTTGGCAAAGCAAGATGATCTATGTCTCTCAGTAAAATAAATAAAAATAGATAGATAAAAAAATAAAAAAGGATCTCAGCTATACGCTGAGACCCTTTAGTAATCTGGCTCCCCGAGACGGGCTCGAACCGCCGACCCAGTGATTAACAGTCACTTGCTCTACCAACTGAGCTATCGGGGAATTGTGGAGCGCGAATATTACTGATACGGGCTTTAGTGGTCAAGTGATTGATGCAGATTGGCGGGCTTAATTGTTTCTAGCCAAGTGCTTCTGCAATTCGCGTAAGTGCCTGATCCAGCATTTCCATGCTGGTAGCATAGGATATGCGCATATAGCCTTCCGCACCGAAGGCCGAGCCGGGTACCAGGGCAACCTTGGCCTCACCCAGCAGATAATCAGCCAGCTCGACATCGTTGTTGATTCTGTTGTTATTTGCGATGACTTTCCGGAAATCGGCAAAGGCGTAAAATGTGCCATCAGATTCGAGGCAGTCCACTCCATTCATGGCATTTAGCCGTTCGACAACAAAGTCATGACGCTCTTTGAAGGCTTTTAACATCGGGGTGATACATTCCTGATCGCCGTTCAGGGCAGCTTCTGCCGCCACCTGGGAAATAGAGCAGGGGTTGGAGGTGCTCTGTGACTGAGTTTTTTTCATCGCTGCTACCAGGTCTGCCGGACCACCGCAGTAGCCGATACGCCAACCCGTCATAGAGTAGGCTTTGGAGACACCGTTCATAACGAGTGTACGGTCATACAGTTCAGGACAGGCATTGACTATGTTGACGAACGGGGCATCTGTCCACAGGATATGTTCGTACATATCATCCGTTGCTATAAGTATATCTGGAAAGTCCATAAGTACTTTACCCAGAGCGGCCAGTTCCTCATGGCTATAGACTGCACCGGTGGGATTGGACGGGCTGTTGATAAATATTAGTTTAGTGCGGTTTGTTATAGCCGCCTGCAATTGACTGGGTGTTATCCTGTAGCCCTGCTCAATGCCTGCTGGGACGATGACCGGAACACCTTCAGCCAGTAGTGTCATGTCCGGGTAGGAAACCCAGTAGGGTGCGGGGATAATGACCTCGTCGCCGGGGTTGATCAGTGCCTGCAGCAGGTTGAAGCTGGTTTGTTTGCCGCCGGCGGAGACCAGAATTTGGTTCATCTCATAATGCAGCTTATTGTCGCGTTTGAACTTGTCTATGACGGCCTGTTTCAGGCTCGGCGTGCCGTCTACCGCTGTATATTTTGTGAAGCCATCACGAATCGCCTGTATTGCCGCTTCCTTAATGTGATCAGGCGTATCGAAGTCGGGTTCACCGGCTCCCAGACCGATAATGTCCTGCCCCTGTTCCCTCAGTTCCCTGGCACGTGCGGTTATGGCAAGGGTCTGTGAAGGTTTGATGTTCTTAACGCGGTTTGAGAGGCTGATGCTCAAGATGTCTGCTCCTTTAATTCTGTCGCTGTTATAATGCTAACCCGAATGTTGTTCAGGCCAAAATTAATCGCATAATACGATAATTATCACTGATCATCCAGGGCATAAATAATAGAATATTTGTAATGGGTACTTTCAATCTACATGCTGATTTTGAGCCTGCGGGTGACCAGGTTTCGGCCATCGATGCACTGGTAGAGGGGCTTGAAAATGGCGAAGCCTGGCAGACTTTGCTGGGCGTGACCGGTTCTGGCAAGACGTTCACTATGGCGAAAATCATCGAGCGAACCGGCAGGCCTGCCATTGTGATGGCGCATAATAAGACACTTGCTGCGCAGCTATATTCTGAGTTTCGTGATTTTTTTCCGGAGAACTCGGTGGAGTATTTCGTCTCCTACTACGATTACTACCAGCCTGAAGCCTATGTCCCCTCTTCGGATACATTTATCGAGAAGGACGCAGCCATCAATGACCAGATAGAGCAGATGCGTCTGTCCGCTACCAAGGCCCTGCTGGAGCAGGACGATGTCATCATCGTTGCCACCGTTTCGGCCATCTATGGTCTGGGTGATCCTGCCGCCTATCACGATATGATTCTGCACCTGAAGCAGGGAGATGTGATGGATCAGCGTGCGATACTGAAGCGGCTGGCTGAGATGCAGTACAACCGTAATGACCAGGTGCTGGAGCGAGGTAACTTCCGTGTCAGAGGTGATGTCATCGATATTTTCCCGGCTGAAGAAGAGCATAGGGCGACGCGTATCGAGCTGTTTGGTGATGAGATCGAACGGCTTAGTGAGTTCGACCCGCTGACCGGTGAGACCCTGGTAGAAAAAGTGCGGACTACCGTTTATCCTAAGTCCCACTACGTCACACCGCGAGAGCGCGTGCTGGATGCTGTGGAAATGATAAAGGACGAGCTTCGACAGAGGCTGGCTGAATTACGCTCACAGAATAAACTGCTGGAGGCACAAAGGCTGGAGCAACGTGCCCTGTTTGATATCGAAATGATGCAGGAGCTGGGCTATACCAACGGCATCGAAAACTATTCGCGCTATCTGTCGGGACGCGCACCGGGTCAGCCGCCACCGACATTGATCGATTATTTACCGGCCAATGCTCTGATGTTTATCGATGAATCTCACGCCACTATCCCGCAGATAGGTGGGATGTACCGTGGTGACCGCTCACGCAAGCAGACCCTGGTTGAATATGGCTTCCGTTTACCGTCAGCGCTGGATAATCGACCTCTGCGTTTTGATGAGTTCGAGGCATTGATGCCACAGACGGTTTTCGTCTCGGCCACCCCGGCCCAGTATGAGGCTGATCATAGCCATGTCGTTGTAGAACAGATAGTGAGGCCTACAGGCTTGCTGGACCCGGTGGTAGAGATACGCCCGGTTGCCTCACAGGTTGATGATGTGCTGTCAGAGATCAACAGACTTGCCGCATTGGGTGAGCGCATTCTTGTTACCACACTGACCAAACGTATGGCAGAAGACCTGACGGATTATTTACTGGAGCATGGCGCACGGGTCCGTTATTTGCATTCTGATATTGATACAGTTGAGCGAGTGGAAATTATCCATGATTTACGGGCAGGTGAATTTGATTGTCTGGTTGGGATAAATCTGTTACGGGAAGGGCTAGACATACCGGAGGTCTCCATGGTTGCTATCCTCGATGCCGATAAAGAAGGCTTCCTGCGCTCGGCGCGTTCGCTGATTCAAACCATCGGACGTGCCGCCCGTCATATCAATGGCAAGGCAATTCTTTATGCCGATAAGGAAACGGATTCAATGAAAGCAGCCATCTCTGAGAGCGTACGTCGTCGGCAGAAGCAGCAACAATATAATATTGACAAGGGCATCTCGCCACAAAGCGTAAAGAAGAAGGTTAAGGATATGATCGAAGGTATAGGCAACAAACGAAGCCGTGGGCCCTATTCAAATGGATCATCGAAGGCGTATCGCGCTGCAGAGGAAATGGCCACCTATAGAAGACTCTCCCCTAAAGAACTGGCAAAAAAGATCTGCCAGATGGAGAAAGAGATGCTGGACTACGCACAAAATCTGGAATTTGAAAAGGCCGTTGTCCTGCGTGACAGTGTGGCAGTACTAAAGGCTGAATTGTTGGAACTACCCACCTGACAGAAACGAGACTCGATGTTTTCCCGCTAAAAGAATAAAATCACACTTCTTTTTTTTACTCACCCTAATCAACTTTATTTACTCAGCGGCCAACCGTATGCTTGAAGTTACTAATCTGGAATGTATACGTGGCGATCGTACTCTGTTCTCCGGTCTGGAGTTTAGTCTGGAAAGCGGCGAGCTTCTGCACCTGCAGGGTCATAACGGCAGCGGTAAAACAAGCCTGCTGCGTATACTTTGTGGTTTGATTGCGCCAAGCCAGGGTTTGGTTCACTGGAAAGGAAACAATATCCGCTGGCGAAGGGATGAATTTGCGGCGGATATGTTATTTCTTGGTCATTTAAACGGAATTAAAGCGGATCTGACCGCGGTTGAGAATCTGCGCATACTCTGCCAGCTCAGTGGACTGGACATCAGTGATGAGAATTTATGGCAGGTATTAGAGAAGATGGGGCTTTATGGGTACGAAGATTTGCCCGTGCGTGTCCTGTCTCAGGGCCAAAAACGACGTGTGACACTGGCCCGGCTGCTGCTCAGTAAAGTACCATTATGGTTGCTGGATGAGCCCTTTACCTCACTGGATAAAGCAGCTGTCGATTTCCTGCAAACGGTGATAGCCGAGCATCTTAAAGATGGCGGGATGGTTATGTTGACGACGCATCAGGAGGTTGCACTGACCACTGGTGAGGTCAGGCAATTGCGACTTGGCTGGAAAAGGGACAGCGATGTTTAAGGCATTTTATACCGTTGTTATGCGTGATCTGCTGCTGGCGATGCGCAACCGCTCAGATATTCTAACGACCCTGTTCTTCTTTGTTATCGCAATAAGTCTGTTCCCGCTGGGCATCGGGCCGGAACTGAATACCTTGCGCGAAATTGCCCCCGGTGTATTCTGGGTTGCCGCATTACTGGCTTCAATGCTGGCCCTGGAACGTTTGTTTGCCATCGACTTTGCTGATGGCACATTGGAGCAATTATTGTTGACACCGCAGCCGACAACACTTCTGGTGCTGGCAAAAGTACTGGCCCATTGGCTGATAACTGGTGTGCCATTAGTATTACTGTCACCTCTGCTTGGGTTACAATACGACCTCTCATCGGAAGCGATACAGGCGTTGATGCTGACATTATTGCTCGGGACACCATCATTGAGCCTTATCGGGGCCATCGGTGCAGCATTGACACTTGGTTTGCGTGGTGGTGGTGTGCTGGTTTCCTTACTGGTACTACCGTTGTATATTCCTGTCCTCATTTTCGGCGCTGGCGCCGTGGAAGCCACTGTTTCAGGGCTAGGCGGGGCAGGGCACATTTCTATGCTGGGTGCGATTTTTTTGTTGAGTCTCGTTATGGCACCACTGGCTACAGTTGCAGCGCTTCGTGTATCAGCTGAATAGTCAATATTTTAGTATAAAATTATATGAGTTCAAAAACATTCAACTGGTTTAAATATTCCTCACCGGTTAATTTTTACCCGCTGGCGGGGAAACTTGTGCCGTGGTTTTCAATCATTTCTGTTATACTTATTTTCATTGGTTTGTATATGGGCTTTTTCGTTGCACCCGCGGATTACAAGCAGGGCGAGGGCTATCGGATTATTTTTGTCCATGTGCCGGCATCCTGGATGTCGATGTTTATTTACCTGGTGATGGCCTTCTGGGCCATTCTGGGTGTGGTTTTTAATACGCGTGTTTCTGGCATGATGGTACAGGCACTGGCACCTACCGGTGCTATGTTTACGTTTCTTGCGCTGTGGACGGGTGCTTTCTGGGGCAAACCCATGTGGGGGGCCTGGTGGGTTTGGGATGCGCGACTGACCTCGGAACTGATCCTGTTTTTCCTTTATATTGGCTATATTGCATTGCATTCTTCGATTGATGATAACCGGCGGGCAGATCGTGCAAGTGCTATTCTGGTACTGGTTGGGGTCATTAATATTCCCATAATCTATTATTCGGTAAAATGGTGGAATACCCTGCATCAGGGGGCCTCAATCAGCTTGAAATCCGGTTCTAGCATGGCATCTACTATGCTGATCGCAATGTTGATTATGGCGCTGGGTTTCTGGGCTTATAGTATTGCCATAGCCCTGGCAAGAGTACGTTCGATTATTCTCGAACGTGAGCGGGACACCCGCTGGGTAAGTGAATTACCTGAGATAAATCAATGAAAGAATTCCTAAACATGGGTGGTTATGCCCTGTATGTATGGGGCTCATTTGGTATGACAGCCCTGCTGATGCTTGTTGAGCCTCTACTTGTTCACAGTAGACGCAAAACGACATTACGACGTGTGTCACGACTTGTTCGTAGTAAATCGGCGCAGTCATTAAAAAATCCATCGGCAAATATATAAGGCGAACTCAAATGAAAGCCAGGAAAAAAAGATTTATAGTTATACTTGTAGGTTTAGGGGCATTAGGACTCGCTTCCTGGCTGGTTTTTAACGCCCTGGGAAATAATATGTCGTATTTCTATTCCCCCACTGAGGTGGTGCAGAAAAAAGCGCCCGAAAATCATCTGTTCAGACTGGGAGGTATGGTCGTAAAAGGCAGTATACAGCGTGGTCAGGAGCTTACAGTGCGCTTTGCCGTCACCGATACTGCGAATGTTGTCAATGTCGAGTACACAGGAATTCTGCCGGATCTGTTTGATGAAGAACAGGGTGTCATCGCGCAGGGGAAACTCAATAGCATGGGTGTTTTTATTGCCTCTGAGGTGCTTGCCAAGCATGACGAGAAATATATGCCGCCTGAAGTCGCGGATGCACTGGAAAAGGCCGGCAATATGAAGACTGACGTGCCAGCTGCGGAGTTGCAAAATGATTCCTGAAATTGGGCAGTTTGCACTTATCCTGGGGATGGTGTTTGCACTGGTACAGACGGTTGTTCCACTCGCCGGAGCGCATTTCGGTATTGCCAGTTGGGTGGCTGTGGCAAAACCGGCAGCACGGGTGCAGTTGTTGTTTGTCGCCATTTCTTTTATCGCGCTGAGCTGGAGTTTTCTGACCCATGACTTTTCGGTCAAATACGTTGCAGTGAATTCCAATACAGCCTTGCCCACCTTCTATCTGCTTTCGGCCGTATGGGGTGCCCATGAGGGTTCATTAGTGCTCTGGGCACTGGTGCTTTCCCTTTGGACAACCAGTGTTACTGTGTTCAGCCGCAGCATTCCACCAGTGGTGCTGGCTCGGGTGCTGGGGGTAATGGGCTTTGTCAGTGTCGGTTTTATCCTTTTCATTCTGGTGACCTCCAATCCTTTTGAAAGGCTAATACCGGCTGCTATGGAAGGTCGTGATCTGAATCCTCTGCTGCAGGATATCGGTCTGATCTTTCACCCGCCTCTGTTGTACATGGGCTATGTCGGTTTTGTTGTCCCGTTTTCATTTGCCATTGCCGCCATGTTAGGGGGGCATCTTGATGCCGCATGGGCGCGCTGGTCACGTCCCTGGACCCATGTTGCCTGGGTTTTCCTTACCCTCGGTATCCTGCTGGGTTCATGGTGGGCCTATTATGAGCTGGGCTGGGGTGGCTGGTGGTTCTGGGATCCTGTCGAAAACTCCTCCTTTATACCGTGGCTGGTGGGTACGGCACTGATGCACTCACTTGCAGTGACGGAAAAGCGCGGGACCTTTAAGGCATGGACGGTGTTGCTGGCAATCTTTACCTTTTCGCTTAGCCTGCTTGGCACCTTTCTGGTTCGATCCGGTGTCCTGACATCGGTGCATGCCTTTGCATCTGATCCCACACGTGGCACATTTATTCTCGTCTTTCTCGCTGTGGTCGTTGGCGGTTCGCTTTTAATCTATTCATGGCGTGCCTCGCAAATACGAAGCCATGTCCATTTTGATCTTGTATCGCGTGAGACAGGACTTCTGCTGAACAACGTTTTTCTGGTAGTGGCGGCAATCAGCATACTACTTGGTACCCTCTATCCATTAATAGTGGATGCCCTGGGTATAGGCAAGATTTCAGTTGGCCCACCCTATTTCAATAGTGTATTTCTTCCCCTGATGGTTCCTATGGCAATCTTGCTCGGTATTGGTCCGTTATTGCGCTGGAAGCGCGATTCATTCAGTCGTATATGGCCAAAGATCTGGCTGATCGCAGTTATTAGCCTGGTTGTTGGGCCACTGATTCCATTGCTGGCAATGGGTCCCTATGAAATCCGGGCAACTTTCGGCATGATGCTGGCGATATGGGTGCTGGGCGCTACTCTGAAATCACTTTTTGAACAGACCAGGGGACGTGGTTTTGCTACAGTTTCACGTTCATTCTGGGGCATGATACTAGGACATATTGGTGTTGCAGTATTCATTGTGGGTATTACTCTTACTTCAGTCTATAGCACTGAAAAAGATCTTCGCCTTGATCCGGGTGATAGTTACGAACTGGCCGGTTTCAAGTTTCGATTCGATGGTACAACGAAGATTATCGGGAAAAATTATAGCGGAACAAAGGCCAAGCTGACCGTAACAAAAAACGGTAAGTACATTGCAACTATGGAACCGGAAAAGCGTAATTATCGGGTTCAGAAGCAGCCATTGACCGAAGCGGCGATTGATGCTGGTCTATTTCGAGACCTGTTTGTTGCCCTTGGTGAACCATTGGGTAGCAAGGGTGCCTGGAGCGTACGTATCTACCACAAACCCTTTCTTCGCTGGATCTGGCTGGGTGCGCTGATCATGGCTCTGGGGGGGTTATTTGCTGCCAGTGACAGGCGTTACAGAAAACTGGCAGGTCGGGCAAAAAAACAGCGTGCAGTAACAATTGAGGCGGTATCGTGAAACGGTATCTTATTCCCTTTGCGATTTTTGTTGTCCTGGTTGTCTTTCTGGCTATTGGCCTGAAGCTGGATCCGACTTATATTCCCTCGCCGTTTATTGGTAAGCCAGCCCCCGAATTTAATTTGCCCGATTTGCACAATCCCGATCAACGCCTCAAGGCCTCAGACTTGAAGGGCCAGGTGTGGTTGTTGAATGTATGGGCTTCCTGGTGTACAGCCTGTCGCGCTGAGCATCCGGTGATCCAACGTCTGGCCGCAATGAATATTGCTCCAGTATATGGTTTGAACTACAAGGACAAACCAGAAGATGCCAAAAAATGGCTGCGGGAACTGGGTGATCCTTATAAAGCAAATCTGGTGGACAGGAATGGTGACGTAGGTATTGACTGGGGGGTTTACGGTGTACCGGAAACCTTCGTCATCGATAAAAAGGGGATTATTCGATACAAGTATATAGGGCCGATAAACAATAGGGTTGTCGATGATGAAATTGTGCCCCTGTTGCGGAAATTAAACGCGGAGGCGGGTTAGAAATGCGCATAAAGAGAGGGTTTGTTCCCATTGTTATGGTGTTGCTTGTAATTTCATTGCCATCACTAGCCGCTATTGATATCCACCAGTTTGATAGTCCGGAAAAGGAAGCCCTGTACAAGAAGCTGACCGGAGAATTGCGTTGTACTGTTTGTCAGAATCAGTCCATCGGTGAATCCAATGCTGATTTGGCCAAAGATCTACGGCGAAAAACTTACGAAATGGTTTCTGCGGGGAAAGACGAACAGTTTGTGCTGGACTTTATGACACAGCGCTTTGGTGATTTCATTCTACTTCGCCCACCTTTCCAGAATAATACCTTAGCGCTCTGGATCGGCCCATTTATCATATTGATTGTTGCGGTGTTTTTGCTCATCAAGTTTATACGGCGATCTACGAATGATGTTCCCTTAACAGACACAGACAGGGCCCAGGCAGAACATTTACTGGAGCGAGACGAATAATGTCATTCTGGATTTTAACGATAAGCATGGTAGCTGCTGGTCTTTTGTTACTTACCCCGGCCATGCTTGGTAGAAAAACTATAAAGCTGGGTGATGATCGTGAACAAAATATCACAATTGCCAGAGAGCGGATGCAGGAACTGAAGGCCGAGCTGCAAGCCGGAACATTGACTGAGGACACTTATCAACAGACACTGGAAGAGCTTGAGAAAAGCCTGCTCATTGATGTTGCAGATGTAGAAAGTATATCGGGAAAGACCTCTACTCGATCTACTGGAATGATGTTGATTGCAGTGCTTGTCATTGTGCCGGTACTGAGTTTTGGTATGTATAACATGCTGGGTTCGCCCCAGTATCTCAATGTTGTCGGGCCGGCAAAATACCCAGCAACTCCTCCCAGTGTTGCCACTACCAGGGCAGGAGAATTACCTTCAATGGAGGAAATGATCAGCAGTCTGAAAAAGAAAATAGCTGAGAATCCGAAAGATCCTGATGGCTGGTATTTGCTTGGACGTTTATATGTGGCTAAGGAGCAGTTTTCTGACTCGGTTAAGGCCTATGAAAAACTGGTTGAGGTCACTGACCGTCAGCCTGCTGCTCTGGTAGTACTGGCAGATTCAATTGCCATGACCCAGGGTGGCGACTTGTCAGGACGTCCTCTACAGTTAATAACAGAAGCGCTCGAAAAGGAGCCATCAAATTCCACAGCTTTGTGGATAGCAGGGCAGGCGGCAGCCAATAAGAAACAATATATTGAGGCCATTGATTACTGGCAGCGTGCTGCCCAGGGTTTAAAAGAACACAAAGAGATGTTGGATGAGTTGAGCACAATGATTAGCGAAGCAGTTATTTTAGCGAAAGAAGCTGGCATGGATGTCCCTGAGATAACTCTACCGGAACCTCTCTTACCTGCCTCAATTTCCATTGGTGTAACTATTGATCCTTCCTTGCAGGATAAGATTCAGGAAAATGATGTTCTGTTTATATTTGCCAGAGCAGTTTCCGGCCCACCGATACCGCTGGCTGCGATTAAGCGCAAGGCCAGTGAATTACCGCTGACTATAGTGCTGGATGATTCATCTTTACTGCGTCCGGATATCAGCCTGGTGGATTTTAAGGAATTGAAAATTGCTGCACGGATTTCGCATAGTGGACAGCCTGCCGCAGAAAGCGGTGACCTGCAGAGTCAGCCTCAGCTGGTTAACCCCACATCAAATCCCAGGATTATTCTGAAGATTGATAAGCTAGTGCCCTGATATTTTTCAGCTATCTTACAGGGAGCCTCCAATTTATTCGTTATTGCGGGGAACGTAGTGACGAAGCAATCCCCAGGCGTTTGATTATATTAACTGAGATTCCTACGCTTCGGTACTCATGACCGCAGGGAGGGCGCAGCCATCCTGCAGGAAATGCCCCCAGGCTCCAGGCCATGAATGAATCGGATCTTCCCCAGCCTTAGACTTGCCAATCATCGCTGCAAAAGTTAAAGTGAATAGGTAACTATAAATATTAACTTACTGTTATTGCTATTATAATTCGATATTAACTTGATACTCTAGGCAATGAGCGACAACAATAAACTTTACCGGTTGGTCTTTACAGGCAATGTACTGCCGGGAAATTCCAAAAAGAAAGTTATCTCTCGTTTGCAGCAGATGCTGCACCTGGACAAGGAGAAGGCTTCACGTCTTGTTGCAGGAAAGCACAAACAGATCAATAAGAAGTTGACCCTGGACAGGGCAGAGAAACTCAGGCTACTCATTTTGAAACAGGGAGCTGAATGTGTATTACTGCCTATTGAAGAATCATTTGTATCTACTCAGCAGTTACCCATGTTTATCCGCAATGGGGATAACAGTATTAAGCAGCATAACAATCCTCATGAAGGTCAAAGTGCAGGAAAGACAGCTGTTCTCCAGCCATTAGCAAGACAAGCTGACCCACAGGAATCAATTAGTCGAATTAGAAAACGTTCGATACCGCTTAGTAAAAGTACAAAATTAAAATATTTTTTTTATACTGTTTTTCTTATGATTGTTGAAGCTATTGTGATCTGGAATGTTAAACCTGCGCCACAAATATGTGATTGTTCTAAACTTCAGGAAAATATATCATCTGTCACGGATAAAGTTTCCACAGTGGTGCCGCAGAAGGATAGTGTGAAACAGCTATCACCTGCTGCGACTAAAACAATGGAGAAACTGAGAAATATATCTGTCCGGACAAGTCTATGGTTTGCTGACCAGAGTAGTGAAATCAATCCTGCTGATGTTAGCTGGATATGGATACAGGGTGATATTGGAATAAGAGTGCGCGATATGAACGATAGTTGGGGAAATGCAATCAGGTATTTTGGCAAAGAGGACCGCTTTGAATTGCGCTCATCTGGACCGGATAAAATATTTTATACTGATGATGATATTTCCAGGGAATTGCTTATCTAGGGAGCCTATGATCAATTCATGAACTTGTATCTTACGCCTGAAATACCCTGCTTTTTCGTTGCAAGCCTTCGGAACCGCCAGCTATTACGTCGTATGGCGTGCGCCTCAAACCTGAATATTTTAGATCGTAATCTACTTCGTCCAGACACATCAGAGGTTCCTGGTGAACTCTAAACTGAGCCTGATACGTTTAGGCGAAATCTATAAGGGACTATTATGACCAGGCCCATACTCGATGATGATCAACAATATCGACTTGTTTTTCCCGGAAATATCCTGCCCGGCACAGACTTCGATGAAGTGGTTTTTGATCTGGCACGTCTTTTGAAAACATCACCTGACAGTGCAATAAAACTGGTTTCAGGAAAAAGAAGGCGTGTAAAACTAACTTTTACTTATGAGAAAGCAGGCCGTTTACGGGCACAGGTTCTTCAATTAGGGGTGGAATGTGAACTTGAGCCTGTTGATGGTAGCAGTAGCACTTCTAAATCTCGAAAAAGTAGGCGCAAGAAACCTTTTCCAGAGCCTGAGAGCTTTGCCATGCAGCCTGCAAGATCAGACCAGACATCCGATCTGGGAAAGTCATACAGCGAAACAATGGCTGAGTTTCAAAAGCATGCCAGTGCCCACAGGGTGCAAAAAATAAAGAAGACAGAGCTTGATGAACCGACTCTATCTTTCATTGCTGAGAAGGGCCAGGATAAGATCCAGGATGAGAAAAGTGCTCCCCTCAAAGTTATAAGGCGACGACAGGCTCTGTTTGTAGGTGAAAATATTGATGATTACCTGGCAAAATTCGAAAAATTCCAGCAGGGCGAGACCCCGCATTTTGTTTTAATATGGCATTGGCCAGCATTTTTTGTGCCTTTTTTCTGGGCCATCTACAGAAAGCTCTGGGGTTGGTCGATTGTTATGTTTATAAGCTCTATATTCTTACCACTACTGTCAAATATACTCTGGGGAACTGTCGCTAATTACATTTACTACCGACATAGTATGCAGAAGATCAAAACAATCCGTAAGCGGTATAGCTCCGACAAGATTGATGAAAAACTGTCAGAATCCGGGGGTACCAGCAAGCTGGCTTTATCTGCGGCATTACTTTTAATTTTGTTACTAATGAATGGCGTTTACTGGACGAGTAAATTATCTTCGGTATTTTCAACACCAGGGAGCCCCTGATTACATTTCAAATCTTGTAGAGACATGAAATGTAATCAGGGGCTCCCAAGATGATAACCCAGATCAAATAGAAGAGGCAAAATCCCAACAATACAAATAGCGAGGACAATTCGCACAAAAAGGATAGATTTATTGACTAATTTAATAAGAATGAGTATCATTAAGCTTAATATAGGTCGCTTCCTGGCTCTCGCTTCATGAAAATATATATTCTACTGCTTTGCACTTTGTTATTACCCGTAACCGCAAACGCTTCGACTGATATTCAGCAGTTGTTGCAACTGGTTGATTACATCGGCGTGGATTACTCTGGTGCTGTTAATGATGGTGAGATTACTCATGCAGGGGAATATGATGAAATGAGAGATTTTTCCAAAGCCATATTCGAGCAATCACAGTCATTAGCTGCATCGGCACGAAAAGCCGAAATTGTAGAATTATCGCGGCAGTTGATCATACAGGTAAATACAAAAGGTGAAGCCGCTGATATAAACAGGATATCTGCTGCTATCCGTACCATTCTGATTTCGGCTTATGATGTTGCGGTCATTCCGGCACGAGGGCCTGATCTGCAGAGAGCGGAGCAGTTATATGCTAATCTCTGCAGTAGTTGCCATGGAGATTCTGGCATGGGAAATGGCCCTGCAGCGATCAACATGGACCCCCCGCCTGCCGTATTTACCGATTACAATCGTTATCGTGAACGAACAGTCTACGGCCTCTTTAATACGATAACTCAGGGTGTCACCGGTACACAGATGAAGGCCTACCCGCAGCTAAGTGATATCGACCGCTGGGGTCTGGCTTTTTTAACCGGTTCTATGGCCCAGACTGACGAATTAGAAAAGCGGGGTGCGGCTGTGTATGCCAGGGATGGGATAAGTAATATTCCACTGGATCTGGCTAAGCTAACCACGACTACACCAGCACAAATTGAAGCAGGTTACGGCACCAAGGGGCTGGCTTTAATGGCCTATCTGCGCAGCCGACCGGATGTATTATTTAGTCGCGGTAATGCAGCCTCGCTAGAATTTGCAAAAGAAAAAATGTCAGAGAGTCTCGATGCCTATCGGGAAAATAAAACAAAGTTGGCATACAAACTTGCCGTGCAGGCCTATCTCGAGGGTTTTGAACTAACTGAAAATGGTCTCAACGCTATTGATCCCGGACTCCGTGCGTCAATAGAAGGGTCAATGACGGCCTATCGAAACCTGATTCGTGATAGCGTGCCAGCAACTGAACTTGAGGCAGAAACACTACGCATCCAGATGTTACTGCAAACAGCAGAAGATAAGCTCAACAGGATCCATCTCAGTGGCGGTGCTGCATTCGCCAGCGCCATGGTTATTCTGTTGCGTGAAGGACTCGAGGCCCTGCTGGTTATTGCTGCACTTGCTGCATTCCTGATCAAAACTGGTCGCCGGGATGCATTAAGATGGTTGTATGGTGGTGTTTTTGTGGCACTGTCACTGGGCGCGGTTACGTGGTGGGCTTCGACTTATGTAATAGATATTTCCGGTATGCAGCGTGAAATGACAGAGGGTATTGCTGCTCTGCTAGCGGCGGCTGTACTTTTTTACGTTGGTTTCTGGTTGCACAGTAAGACCGGCGCTATACAGTGGAAGGAATTTATCGAACACAGTATTCAGAAGGCACTCAATAAGAGTACACTCTGGGGCCTGAGCGGGCTGGCATTTATTGCTGTTTATCGGGAGATACTGGAAACAGTACTATTTTACCAGGCATTGTGGATTCAGACTGAAAATTCCGGTCAGCACATGATTTTTACCGGCTTCCTTGTTGCCTCTGCCATTCTTGTTGTAGTCGCCTGGATCATCCTGCGTTATTCTACCCGTCTGCCGTTACGACAATTTTTTGCTGTTACCAGCATTTTCATGTTTCTGATGGCTATTGTATTCGCCGGTAAGGGAATAGCCGCTCTGCAGGAGGCCGGAAAACTGGCATTGGATCCTGTTAGCTTTCCGACTATAGATTTATTAGGAATCTATCCTAATATTCAGGGGCTGCTGGTACAATTAGCGTTACTGACTATTGCAATACTTATGTGGCTTAGGCCGAATGAGAACAAAGTTCAAACAAGTTAGAACCTGCCGGTACCACCAGTCCTGTGTGAGTAAGGGGCATCTCGAATAATATATAAGGAGAAATGTATGTACGCTTTTTCAACCACTACCAGTAAATCCTATGACGAGGCAGTAGCAGCCGTCACAGATGCTTTACAGGAACAGGGATTCGGGGTACTGACTGAAATTAACGTCAGTGCTGTTTTAAAAAAGAAACTGGATATAGACAAGCGTCCATACATTATTCTCGGTGCCTGTAACCCGGTACTGGCTAATCAGGCTATGGAAGCTGAACCCGATATTGGACTTTTGTTACCCTGTAACGTTGTCGTCAGAGAGGAAGAAGATGGCAGCATTACCGTTGCATTTATGGATCCATCAGCTGTACTTGCACTGGTCGATAATCCAGCTGTTCCTCCACTTGCAGCCGAGGTGCGCAGCCGTTTGAAAAAAGTTTGTGATGTTATGGCATCCTGACTTAATTTCTAACATCCATCTGTAAACTGGAGTTTACATATGATCCAGAAAGCCTTTTTACTACTTACCATTGCATATTTGTTTGCTCCCAGTCTGTCATTTGCTTCAGCAAGATGGTATTCAGGCGATCAGGTAACCAGGGGAGCAGGTTTATACGCAAATTACTGTGCTGGATGCCACAAGGCAAACGCAGAGGGAACCGAAAACTGGCGTAAAACAGTCAGCAATGGTAAATATCCACCACCGCCACTTAATGGCACAGCGCATGCCTGGCACCATTCAATAAAAGTTTTGGCTAATACTATCCGGGATGGGGGTATTAAGATTGGTGGTGTCATGCCGGCATTTAAAGACAAACTTGATGCCAGGCAGACACTGGATGTCATCGCTTTTATCCAGTCTAAATGGGAAGATAAAGTTTATTCGGCGTGGCTGGAACGGAATCCACGTCCACAACAGGAGAAAGTGTCTGCTGAAAAAAATGTAAGCGACAAAAATACGGACATTGATCCCCGCATAACCAGGCTGCAAGAATTTTTACCTGGCAGAACCATCAGTACGCCTGAAAAAACACCTGTAAACGGAATTTACCAGGTAAGGGTAGGAAGCAAGTATATCTATGTTACGGAAGATGGAGAGTATGCACTGATTGGTAATCTTCTGGATCTTAAGAATGGCATCAATCTTACACAGCGGGCACAGGCCAGAGATAATGTTCCCCTGCTAAAATCATTTCCTGAAAAAGACTTAATTATTTTCACGGCAGAAGGTAAAGAAAAGGCAGCAATCAGCGTTTTTTCTGATACCAGTTGTCCCTTTTGCAAGAAATTTCATAAGGAAGTCCCATCATTGCAGAAAGCCGGTGTGAGCGTGCGCTATATTCCCTTTCCTAGAGGCTTAGATAAAGGTCCAGGATATAAGGATATGCTTTCGGTCTGGTGCTCGGAAGATCGAAACAAGGCAATGAATATCGCATTGGGTGTTAGCAAGGGTAAGCTCGGAAACGGAAACTGTGGTGCTGACAAGGTTCTTCGTGCAGGTTTTGAGCTGGGTCAGAGGGTTGGTGTGCGTGGAACACCAACAATATATTTGCCCGATGGGTCTTCGATAAGCGGGTATGTAGCAGCACAAAAAATTATTGAAAGTCTTACTCAGAAAAAAATTATACAGTAATAGCCAGATGTCGATGCTGCCTTTTCTTTTTCTCTTTAAATAAGTAAGCACAAAGAAGGCTTTGTTAAATAACCTTAAACGCTGGTATCGGTCTACGGTGCTGCGCGATACACGTATTCCATTTCAGCTCTGGCAACAGAGTACCAGCAACCTTTTCTGGTTTAATCGACTCAGTACGAAGCAGCTTACTCGGTTGCGTAAGCTGACCGGACTTTTTCTGCATGAAAAACAGTTTACTGCGGCAGCAGGGATGGATCTGTCCGAGAAAATGATGGTGCAGATTGCCGCCCAGGCCTGTCTGCTGATTCTAAATAGAAAAATTAGCGATTTTGATGGCTGGCATGAGGTCATTGTGTACCCCGATGCCTTTATTGTTGAATTTGAACACGTAGATGAAGCGGGTGTGATGCACAGTTCAGAACGAACCCTGGGTGGTGAAGCATGGGGGAGGGGGCCGGTTATCCTTTCATGGGCGGATGCGGATCCAGACAGGCGGGATGCGCACCACTTTGGGTCGAATGTTGTGCTGCATGAATTTGCTCATAAACTGGATATGCTCAATGGTGTTGCAAATGGAATGCCGGTGTTAAATAAAGATATGAAAAGGGAAGACTGGACCCGCATATTTAGCTGTGCATATGATCGTTTGCTCAGAGAGCTGGAACGCGGTCATCATGTTTCTATTGATCCCTATGCAGCACAAAGTCCCGCAGAGTTTTTCGCCGTGGTGTCAGAGTACTTCTTTATGGCACCCAAATTTTTACAGAAGCACTACCCGGGTGTATACGGGGAGATGTCTTTGTACTATCGCCAGAACCCATTGAAACAGATTTAAAAAAACTCTAATTATAGTATGCTGAACTTATCATTACTTATTTCTAAAGGTGCCTCCAGAGGGTGTCTTCTACAAATTAAGGCACCTCTATTAATTCATGAAGAAGCCAGAAAAAATAGAGGTAATCAGGGTTCTATTTTAACACCAGTGATTATTTAGAATGATGAAATATCCAGGGATTACAACTCAACAGGTGATGTTTCGCATAGCGGTCGTCATTGCAGTGGCAGAATTCTTTATAATGCTTGGGTTGGAAACCTATCCATACCCTTTCTCTCATACGACAGGAGCTGTACTCGATGTAATATTGCTGGTTTTAATATCTTCACCGGTCATTTATTTCTGGATAATAAACCCATTCAAGCGAGAACGTGATGAGGCGATTAGCGAACTTGCCGATATGGCTTATAGTGACCCGCTCACAGGCCTGCCTAACCGGAGAGTTTTCCTGAAATCCATGGAAAAAACGCTTGCAGAATGTGCCAGGCATCACATTCATGCCGCCCTGATCCTGATTGATCTTGATGAATTTAAAAATGTAAATGATACCTATGGGCATGATGCAGGCGATGCCGTACTTATTGAAGTTGGACAACGTTTACAAAAAGGCATGAGGAAAGAGGATGTTGTTAGTAGAGTGGGTGGGGATGAATTTATTATTCTGATAAAACAACTCAATGATGACAGTGACAAAGCGGCGAAGGAAGCCATGGCTTTTGCAGAAAAAATCAAGCTCTCGCTGGCAGCACCCATCAAATATACGCACAAAAGAATTCAACTCGATTCAAGCCTGGGTATAAATCTGCTAGGTTCTGAGACCTATAAAATTGAGGCGGAAATTCGTAAAGCAGATGTAGCAATGTATCATGCCAAACGGATGGGGAAAGGGCATGTGGTAATGTATGAGGCTTCGATGGTGGGCCGAGAAACAAGTCGAAACTAGTAAATGTTATCCGTTATTTACTGCCCGCCGTGGTGAAGCCACAAGTTCAGCCAGTTCAGCAGTGATTGTTTGCCTGTTTTTCTGCAAGTTCATTTCATTATCACGATCGTAGTGGATCAATGCCAGTGACTTTATAGTCTGATCAAGTTCCGCATCAGATTGGTATTTCTTTTTCCAGCGTGCCAACCAGTCAGTCAAGCTTAGATTCACAGGCCAGCCCTCAGCTTCCCCGGCCAGTCTTAAGCCTGCTACGACCTCCTGGGTCGTGTTTGCCTGTCGAATATTCAAAATAGCCTGTTGATGCAGTTTTCTATATCGGAACCGGGAGAGCAGGTGACGATAAAGGGCCCATACCAGAGCTAGAATAAATGCAGTTAGCAGCAGGACTGCCAAAAAGCGGCTGATAATTCCAGCTGAAAAGGGTTTTTCTGCCTGGTGAACTAGCGTCTCAAGCCTGCCTGTAGCGGGATCAAAATACTGGATCTTCAAGTTCGGGAGATCGGCAAAACCATTTTTTAAGGGCTTAAAAGGAATGGTATGTAGCACACGACCGTTCACTCCTATCCTGTCAGGCTGCATACTGCGAACGCTTGTGGCAGGAAAAAAATGAATGCCGTCACCGGATTGTATCTGCCTGAGTATCGGTGGTAGCCAATAGGGTGTCAGTGATTTACTTTCGATAGAAATATTCCAGTAGGCGAGATCATCTGTATAAAGCAGCCCTTCTGATACTAAGCCTTCTGATGTAATCGATGAACTGATGTCAACTTTTCCAACAGGAACAGTGGGGGGTAGGTATGAGGGCAGGGGGCGGACCTTAAGTTTGATCTTTGGCAGATAAAAGACTCGTCTGACGACGCCGTTCAGGTGGTATTCAATCGGCGGTAATTCTATTTCTGAAATGCCTGGCTGTAGCGGTAACAACGACCACCCGGCTGTGATTGTTGATCTGCCACTATTTTCATTTTCCGTCCACACGCGTTTTATGGGTAGTGCTGTAATCTCTATTCCGTCAACAGGCAGATCTCCCAGTTTGATAGTAGCGAACTCTTCCGCTGTGCTTAGTGTCAGGGAGACAAGAATCTGTTCGCGCTGCCAGACCTTCGTTGATGAGAGACTACTGTCCAGCAGGATTTTTGTTCCCTTATTGCTTGCATCCATAATCGTAAGAATTGCTTCATTACTACTGATTTTGCCCAGGGTAAAGGCAGGTATAAGCAGCTTGCCTGTTTGGCGGGGATATATTTTCAGCCTTAGTATCTGCCGGGTGATTGCATCTGATCCTTTTTTACTATCTGGTTGTTCGTGTACTTCCTTATTTTGCTGAATTATTTCACTCTCAAGATCCCGGGAATCGATAGCAAACTGTGCAGACAGTGCATCGAGTGGCAGTAGTGACAGATCGGCCTTTAGACCTTCTGCAATGATCTTCAGATAGATCGGTCTGCCGTATTCCCCTGTAGTATGCTTCAGCTCAATTTTAAGCGATGGCTTTGCTGTTGCTAATACGGGATAAAGTAGCAGGATAAAGAACAGAATTTTGAGCTGACTCACCATGGCAGGATACCGGGAACAATTTCTGCTTCTTCCAGTGGTGCAGGAAAACCTTCTTCCATTTCAAACAGACGCTTCCATAGTAATATCTGGAGATCTTCCAGCTCACGCATACGCAGTCGGGCAGCGGTAATGTCCTGGTGCCATTGGGATCGTTTATTACCAGCGATAAGGCCAGGTGATGAACTTCCATTTTGTGCCAGACGCACATGTGCCAGGCCTTTAGCCAGTAGCTTCGATAGTTCCTGCGGTGGAATATCGGGTAGTGGGAGTTCGGTATTCTTCCTTTCTTCTTCATTATCGAATGTCATGGATCCCTGGTTATTGATGTCCAGTCCCTGTTCTGCACGAGCGCTGCGGGGACCTGTGCCCATGCGACTGGCCAGGCCCTGTTGAATCTGATCCTCGATAAGTTGCTGCAATGATAAGCTGAGGCTGAGGTTAGCTATCGATGCTTCATGTGATGGTCGATACAGCAGGGAATCTCTATAAAGCGCTGCGGCCAGCGCATAGTCACCGGTCATAAAGGTAGCATTTGCCAAATTATAGATAGCGCTGCCGCGTTGCTGATCGTTGTTAGCAAGAATGATAGCCTGATTAAATTGTGTGATCGCCTGTGAGTACTCAGCCAGTCGGTAAAAGCTATTACCTTCACCAAACCGACCGAGGAAACCGGGTATCTGACGATAGAAATTTGCCGCCTGATCAAATCTTTCTGCAGCATAGCTCTGGTAAGCCATGTTAGCCTGTTCAGATGAATATTCTGAGGCAGATGCTTCATTTGTCTGTAACAAAGAGGCAAGTATCAACAGGCACATCGGTACCAGCATTTTAGGGTGGCTAACAGGTTGCAAACGGTAAGGCATCAGGCAAATAAACAGCAGTATGATGGCAGGGAACAGGAACCATGGGTAGAGTTCCCGCCAGATCGTTTCATCGTTGCTGATTTCGTCACCGAGAGTGACAGATCCAGCGGCTATACCCTGCCGGTAAAGATATTGCCAGTCACTGTCGTCATTCTGGGCAATGATAAAGCGCCCCTTTCCTGCGCTTGCAAGATCGGCAAGTAAGGTCTCGTCCATGCGTGAAATAACCGGGCGGCCTTCATGTTGCAACCACCCGCTTTCATTATCGGGGGTGGCATCACCTTCCGGGCTGCCGAGGCCGAGTATATACAGGGGTATCGATGCCTTGTTCAGGCCGCTGATAGCCGTCCGGAGTTGCTGCAATGAATCGCTGTTGCTGGAAATATCACCGTCTGTTAGCCAGAGAACGGTAGATTTGGTATCAAATGACGCCGTCTCTATTTCTTTCCTTGCCAGTGTGAGAGCATCGCTTGCCTGACTGCCATAGGTCGGTAGAGGAATCGAATCGATGAACTTTAAATAATATTTTACTGCATTGATGTCATGGGTAAATGGCAGTAGTAGATGTGCACGGGAGGTGTAAAGGATGATGCCAATACGGCTATTGGTCGCGCTTTGCAATAATTCGTTGATTTCAATTTGTGCCCGTCGTAGTCGATTCGGCTCAACATCACGCGTTCGCATGGAACGCGAAACATCGACCACGATCATGATATTCATGTCCGGGGTATCTGCCGAAGCAGGCTGTTCAAGCAATAGCCGTGGACCGGCCATTGAGATTGCCAGTAACAGCCAGCTGATAATGTATAAGGTATTGCGTGTGAATATCAAAGAATGTTGCTTTTTAACGCAGTACCAGCCAGTCCATGCCTGTAATTCAGGGTCAGCGTATCTTGATAGCTTTCTTTTATTAGACAGCCTTCGCATTGCCAGCAGAATAAAGGGCTGTAATGCGAGTAGGAACCACAGGGGTTCCCGCCAGTACACACTCTCCATCCAGGCCATGTCGATCATCTGATGATACTCCGACTTAATCGATAAAACTGGTAAATGGAAAGGATCAGCAGACTGAAAATTAGCGGGATCGGATAAAGTGGTATGCTGAAGTAACGGGGAGGAAGTTCTTTCTTGTATTTTTCGCGTAGATCAATGTCCTGAATGGCATCTTCCAGTGTTTTCTCATCTCCGGCCTGGTAGCTCTTGGCCCCGGTAAGCTCGGCCATTTTTTTCAGTAATTTTATATCGGCTGGGTGGTAGATCAGGCCGGCAAGTTCGTCTTCGGCAGCATCATAACTGGCAGCACCTATGGCTATGGTGTACATCGGTAAACCCGATTCTTTGGCAAGTTTTGCTGCCGTAATCGGAGAAATGCTGTCGGTAGAGTCACCGGTATCGGTAAATAGTATCAGCAAGCGCCTTCTGTCAGGATCGTCACCGGCCTGTTTGACGGCCAGCGCAATGGCTTCACCGAGTGCATTAAAGCGACCCGCCATGGTGGTTTTGAGTCGCGACAGCATGCGTCGGGTTAGTGACTGATCGTCATTTAATGGAACGAAGGTGTATGCCGATTCACCAAACACAATTATGGAAATTCTGTCATCCTCTAGCCGTTGTACAAAACGGTCTAGAAAACTTTTAAGAAAGCTCATGCGGTCAATGCGTTTGCCATCAAGAATATAATCTCTCAACAACATGCTGACCGAGGCATCGACAATAAACGTGATATCCCGCTGATTGGGTTGATCAGGGATGCGACTGCCTGTTTTTACCGGTTGAGCTAAAGCGAGAACCAGGCTGGAAAGTACCAGGCCTGTGACGATCATGTCCAGCGCATGGATTTGAATTAAAACACGCTGTTTTATTTGCAGGTGAGCAAGCAATGGCAGGCGAACGCGCAGGTCAGCACTGGGGCTGATAAAACTGACAGGCTGAGAGGATTCATCCTGCCTGTTTGCAGACTTTTTCCATAGTAGTGCACTCAGGACAAGAACGGGTAATAACCAGAGCCAGGCAGGTGAAAGAAAGGCCAACTCCATGCTGGTCATGGCCAGTTCTTCAGCCAGAAAAAGGCATCATCAAACATTTGCTTTGTATTCGTGATTTTACTGTTGCTACTGGCAAAACGGAGAAGGGAAAGATCATTGATGAATAGCTGCCAGCGTTCGTGATGCGGCTCAAGTTCAGGGGGCAGGGTGGTCAAGGCAGTGATACCGTTAATAGTCAGGCCATCAGAGAGAATCTGGGCTAGCCGATAGGCTGTGTCACGATAAATGCCTGCATTACTAACATCTAGTTGTTCCAGCCTGTTTCGTAAGCGCCGCAAGCGCCGTTCGGCCTGTGAGCGAGAATTATTAAAATGTCGAACTGCATAAGTCGTCAGAGTAATCAGCAGAATGATCAGCACAAAAGCAGAAATAATGACAGGGGCGCTGCTTTCAGGCGGTGCTACAGGCGGCTCAATATCCAGCAGGCCATGTACGGTTTGGAATGATTGTTCCATCGAGTTTATATCTCGATTATTTGTTCAATACGATTATCATTTGTCATGATGCTCTGACAGGGAATGGCAAGTGATCTGAAAAGCTGCTGTTTAGACTCCAGAAAACTAGATGCTAGCCTATGGTATTGCGAACTGGATTGTTTATTTGAGCTATTAATTCCAATAACCGACTGGTGTTGAGATTGAGTAAGTAAATTCCCGCATTCGGGCAATTCCACCTCAACAGGATCAATAATATGTATCGCCTGCAGGCGGTGCATCATCGACAGTTCCAGCAGGCTGGAGCGACAACTGTCATCAAGATCATAAAAATCGCTAATCAGTATCACATTACTACCCTGGGCAAGCATCGGTATCATTAGTTTAATAACATGCGAGAGTGATTCCTCGTTTCTGTTGCCGGATAGATGGGAGGCCTGTGCTGAAGCAGGTGGTGGACAGGGTTTGTTTGCCGCATGAATGAAATTAAACACACCCGCTTCATCGAAGGATTCAGTAATCCAGGACAGTTTTGGTTTTTCGTCTGATTCGAGCAATACCCCCGCCACCGGTGTATTTTGCAGATGGGCATCAAAGGCCATCACAGCCGCTGCCCGAACTGCCTGCGTAACTTTGAGCCGGCAGCGAGTACCAAACCGCATGTCCTGTCGTCTATCGACTACGATAAAGACCCCGGGTTTTCGCTCTTCACGAAAGACCTTCATATGCGGTTCACCCGTACGTGCGGTGATGCGCCAGTTCATGAAGCGCAGTTCATCACCTGGGAAATAGGGTCGGCTTTCATCGTAATCCATACCGTAGCCGCGATAGACAGAGCGGGCGTCACCCAGCGTACGGTGTTCTACTTCATGCCGGTAATCGATAGTACCGTTTTGCTGTTCTACCCGGGCCCTCAGTTTAAGGATTTCATTGCGGGATAATAGGGCTGCGTCAAACCGCTGACGGAGTTTGTTATAACGCGGCCACCAGCTACCGGGATTCAGTCTCTTTAATCCAGCATTCACAGAAATCATGTGATCAGGGAATTGGTATTTGCTCGAGTATATATTCAATGATGTCATCACGGCTGACGTTTGCAGCACGTGCGGCATAACCGAGAATTAATCGATGACGAATAACATCAGGGGCTATCTCAATGATATCTTCTGGTATGACATATTCACGTCCACGCAGATAGGCTGTCGCACTGGCTGCTCGTAGCAAAGCAATAGATGCGCGTGGTGATGCTCCAGCAATCAGAAAATCCTTCCAGTCGCTATTCAAATCGTAGAGATTTCGGGTCGCACCGGCCAGCGCAACAATATACTTTTCCAGTATTTCCTCAACATGAATCTCGGCAACTTCACGGCGAGCGGCAAGTACTGTTTCAGGATGTAATGGTGAACTCATAGATTCCTTATCTTCACCATAATGCTGTTCGCGATCTTTTTTTAGAATGACTAGCTCATCCTCCGCTGAAGGGTAATCAATTACGATGTGTAATAAAAAACGATCAAGCTGGGCTTCCGGGAGCGGATAGGTGCCGGTCTGTTCCAGTGGATTTTGCGTAGCCATAACGATAAACAGATCAGGCAGGTTCCGGGTCGTATCACCGACAGTTATCTGATGTTCCTGCATGGCTTCAAGCAGGGCTGACTGAACTTTCGGCGGAGCCCGGTTAATCTCATCTGCCAGCACGATTTCATGGAATAGCGGGCCTTTGACAAAGCGGAAGCTACTTTCCCTGGGGTCATAGATATCTGTGCCGGTTAGATCACCCGGCATCAGGTCAGGTGTGAACTGGATGCGCTGGAAGGAGGCATGAACACCGCTTGCAAGGGTATTTACCGCGAGGGTTTTTGCCAGGCCGGGTGGGCCTTCAAGCAGGATGTGACCTCCGGTCAGCAGTCCAGTCATCAGCCTGTCCAGCAGGGTATCCTGGCCGATGATGACCTGTTGCATATGTTCGCGAAGCTTAATGAATTCGGGTTGTGTTTCCATATTGGCCTGGATGTTTGAAAATATTGTTCATTGTTCTACCGGCATGCCATCATGCTTCCATTCCGGAAAACCGTCTTCCATTCTCCTGGCAGTTCTTCCATGTTTCCTGAGTTCAGCGACGGCATCAAAGGCAAGGATGCAATAAGGACCCCGGCAATAGGCCACTATCTCCTGTTCAGTTCCCAGTTCATCAAGATGTTTCTGCAAGTCACTGAGAGGAATATTTTTCGCGCCGGGGACATGTCCGGCATTGAATTCTTCATGCGGTCTGACATCAATAATTGTGACCAGTCCATCATCGACACGTTCCAGCAGCTCTTTACGTGCGATGGGTTCGAGATTATCTTTAATAGTGAGGTAGCTATCAACTAAACGACCTACATCGGCCAGTTCGCGTTCGGCAACACGGCGCAGGCTGTTGAGAAGTTCAACTATATCGTCGCTGCTAAGTTTATAAAATACTTTAAGTCCCGCCTTACGGCACCTGACTAGCCCGGACTGGCGTAACTGCTGAAGATGCTGGGAGGTGTTCGCCACCGATAAACCGGAAATTTTTGCCAGTTCATCGACACTGCGTTCTCCCTGCGCCAGAAATTCCAGTAGTTCGAGACGATTGCCGTTGGCCAGTGCCTTGCCGACGCGGGCAAACTGGCTGAAAAGATCGTGTTTAAAGTTCCCGCTTGACATAATTTTTGAAGTCGTTATCCTATTCAAGTAATTAATTGAATAAATGAATTAATGTTAGTATTATAGTCATTATTGAACTAATTCCTCAACAAGTTTACGAACAGGTAAACAATTCAGGAGCTAAGTTATGAAGATGGAAGAATTTATTATGACCAATGAAAAGCAGATAAGAATGGGCTTTTTCCTTGGTGTGCTGGTCATAATGGCCTTATGGGAGATCGCCGCACCGCGACGCGGGCTTACAGTGTCGAAAACTATGCGCTGGGTGAATAATCTGGGTCTGGTGTTTTTTAATTCATTTATTCTGCGCGTATTGTTTCCAGCAGCAGCCGTCGGCGTCGCTGTGATGGCTGGTCAGCAGGGCTGGGGACTGTTCAATGTCTACGAACTGCCACTTTATGTCTCTGTCGTTGCATCGGTCGTTATTCTGGATTTCGTTATCTATGTCCAGCATGTCATGGTACATGCCATTCCGGTCCTATGGCGCCTGCATCGGGTCCATCATGCTGACCCTGATATCGATGTGACGACGGGGGCACGCTTTCATACGCTGGAAATTATCCTTTCGATGCTGATCAAATTTGCCACCATCCTGCTGCTAGGCCCGCCAGTGGTTGCCGTTATCCTGTTTGAGATCATTCTTAATGTTACCGCTATGTTCAACCACAGCAACGTTGGTCTGCCGCCAGCCCTCGATCGTGTTCTACGTTGGATTGTTGTGACACCCGATATGCACCGGGTGCATCATTCGGTTGAGGATGACGAAGCCAATAGTAACTTCGGTTTCAGCCTGACATGGTGGGACCGTTTATTCGGTACCTATCGCGATCAGCCGCGTAACGGGCATAAAGGGATGACTATCGGTATCCATAAATATCATGATACAAAAGATATTTCATGGATTACCGGCATATTGCTGCTTCCATTCCGTGGCAAAATTTCCGAGTACACTATAAATCGTCGTCAATGGAGTGGTGCAGAAGAGGAGAAAAGCGGATGAAGAGTAAATGGATCCGTCTTGGACTATTTCTTGTTCTGGCGGCAGGTATAGCGGTGGCTGTTGCCTACCGTGATCAGTTTAATGCTGAGGCACTGGAAAACTGGGTAAAGGAGGCTGGACCTGCTGGACCTGTTATCTATATTCTGATCTATGCAGTGGGGACCGTGTTTTTTTTACCTGGGTCAGTATTAACACTAACGGGTGGGGCTCTGTTTGGCCCGGTATTGGGAACCTTCGTCAATCTTACCGGTGCTACTCTGGGTGCCCTGGGCTCCTTCCTTATTGCTCGTTATCTGACCCACGACTGGGTAGCAAACAAGACAGGAGGACGTATCAAGGCATTGATGAATGGGGTAGAAAATGAGGGCTGGAGGTTTGTCGCTTTTGTCCGACTGGTACCCCTGTTCCCGTTTAACATTTTGAATTATGCACTGGGTTTGACACCAATTAAACTTCTCCATTATTTCGTGGCGACCTATATCTTTATGCTGCCTGGAGCGATTGCCTACACCTATCTTGGTTATGCAGGCCGTGAAGCAATCGGGGGTGGTGAAGGTCTGATCCAGAAAGGGTTGCTGGCGCTAGGTTTACTGGCCCTCGTTGCTTTTCTGCCTCGTATAATCGGTAAGATGCGTCAGGGGCCGACAATCGATATTCCAGAACTTAAAAAACGCCTGGACTCCGGGGAAACATTGGTACTTGATGTGCGTACTGCTGAGGAATTTGTTGGTGAGCAGGGTCATATTGAAGGAGCACTGAATATTGCTGTTGAAGAATTGCCAAAGCGAATTGATGAATTAACTGATTACATTGAACAACCAATTGCAATTATATGCCGAACTGACAGGCGTTCAGCTAAGGCTGCATTACTTCTGGCTGAACATGGCTTCCATGATGTACATGTCGTGCGTGGTGGAATAACCAGGTGGATTGAAGCTCATCAGGCGGTGGTTCGCTGAACTACAAATTTAACTACACAACTGCCGACATGCCGGCAAAGGAGAGCAACATGGATATAGCAGATATTTTAATTCACGTTCATCCGGACTTAGTGGCTGAACAACGGGAAAAGGTTGAAGAGGCGCTGCGCTCTAATGAAGGCATTGTATCGGTTCATTTCAGTTCGAAGCATGTTCATGAGCTTACTGTAGCCTATAATCCTGATGTGATTAATTCGGCAACAATACTGGAACAGATACGGCAATGGGATGCAGCAGCGACAATGGCGGGTCTGTAAGTCATATGGGTACCTGGTGACGGCATCGGTGATGCTGTCAACGTCCTACGATTGTATAATTAACCGACACCGGAACATACACGTTGTATTCCTGGAAGATGGTGCTACATGTGTTTGTTCCCTCGTTTCCTCTCACGGAATAACTTTGAGAGACTACGTCCACAAAAGCTTTAGCGAGCAGGAGCACGCTGTATGAAAAAAAGGTCTGTCGTCATCATCATTGCATTTGTCATTATCCTAATTGGTTTTTTTACGTGGCGTTTTATTCGTCCGATGGAAATATTTGTCGTTGATGATCGCTTTGCCTGGCCTGTTGATACATCTAAGGTGCCGCCTGTGCTGGGTGACCTGAGTGCAGAGACTTGCGGTTCGTGCCATACGGAATTTTATCAGGAATGGCGTACAACAATACACAGTCAGGCCTGGACCGATCCGTATTTTCAGGCTGACTGGAAGTTTGAAGATAAACGAGATAGTTGCCGTCTGTGTCACACTCCACTCGATCGTCAGCAACCACAGACTGTTCTGGGTTATCGGGATGCATCTAAATGGGACCCAGTGCTTGAGGATAATCCGAATTTTGATCCCAAACTTCAACACGAGGGTGTGACCTGCGCCGCCTGTCACTACCGTGAGGGGAAAATAGTGGGCGTACTCGACAATGTCAATGCACCACATCCGGTAAAGAAGCTGGATAATCCGAATGAAGTCTGCGTTCGCTGTCATGTAGTCGACGGCAAGCGCTGGGATACCTTTTACCGCTTTCCTCCCTGTGGCACGGTGACTGAAATTCAATCGAACAGTGGTGCGGTGAGCCGGTCTGGTGAAACAATAGTGAAAGATATCGCTTCATTGGGCTGTGTCGATTGCCACATGCCAGCGATTAAGCGGCCACTGGTAGAGGGCGGTGTTGTGCGTAATGCACGGCAGCATTTATGGCGTGGTGGACATGATCCAGAAATGGTCAGGAAAGCCTTTACGGCGAGCCTGTTTGAAGAAAAATTAAAGGAGAAAAATAAAAGAAAGTTCACCTTCAAAATCACCAATACAGGAGCTCGCCACTATCTGCCTACGGGTACACCGGATCGATATCTATCAGTCAATATGAGGCTACTTGATTCGCAGGGAAAGATACTAAAGGAAGAGAATCATAAACTTATACGGAATATGATGTGGCGGCCGTTTATTATTGATCTGTCCGATACGCGTCTTGCTTATGGTAAGCCGCGTGAGTACTCCATGGAATATTCAACTGGCGAATTTAACAATGTCGCTGCCATGGAGGTGAAAGTACGCTATCACCTGGTCAATGAGAACAGGGTTAAGCGAATAAACTATCAAAGTCAGGAACCTATTGATTATGAAGTGTTCTCAAAGCGTATCGATCTTTCAGAAGCCGAATGAGTAAAAATAAATGAAAAAGTTTGACCTGGTGGTTATCGGTGGTGGGACAGGCGGACTTATTGTCACCAGTGTTGCCGCACAATTAGGTCTAAAAGTGGTAATGATCGAACGACGTGACAAGCTCGGCGGAGATTGTTTACAGACAGGATGTGTGCCAAGTAAAACTCTTATTCATGCTGCAAAAGTCGCTTCATTAATGCGGCGGGCAGATGAATATGGACTTAAAGCCGTCGAGCCAGAGGTTGACCTTGGCCGAGTCAGCGACCACGTTCAGTCCGTCATTGATCAGATTCAGGTGCATGATGATCCTGAGCGTTTTCGAGACTATGGTGCGGAAGTGATATTTGGCCACGCCTGCTTCACCGATCCGAACACTGTTGAGGTCAATGGTCAAAGCATAGAGGGTAAACGCTTTGTTATCGCTACCGGTTCCAGTCCTTTTATACCGCCGATTCCGGGACTCGATGAGGTACCGTACCTGACTAATGAAAATATATTTTCCCTTCGACAATTGCCTGCGAGACTGATTGTACTAGGCGGCGGTGCGATCGGGGTGGAGATGGCACAGGCATACGCCAGGCTGGGCAGTCATGTGACGATCGTTGAACGGCTGCCGCATCTGCTGCCGCAGGAAGATCCTGAGATTAGTGACATACTGGCTGAAAGCTTAAAAGAGGAAGGCATAGACATCCTTACCACCACATCGGCGGAGCGTGTCAGCAAGACAGATGATATCTATCATATGCGATGCAGTCGTAAAAATGAGAGCGAGATTGAACTTGAATGCGATGCTTTGCTGGTGGCTGTCGGCAGAAGACCCAACGTAGAAGGCATGGGGCTGGATGCTGCGGGAGTTGAATACGATAACAGGGGCATCAAGGTCGACAGACGATTGCGCAGCACAAGCAGGCATATCTTTGCCTGCGGCGATGTGGCCGGGCCTTACCCGTTTACTCACATGGCGGAATACCAGGCTGGTATCGTTATCAGCAATGCCATATTTCGTTTCCCGAAGAAAATCAGTTACCGGGTAGTCCCCTGGGTAACCTACAGTGATCCGGAACTGGCCAGGGTAGGCATCACAGAACAACAGGCAAAAGAGCAGGGCATGGAAGTAGATGTCCTGAGATTCCCTTTCAGCGGTATTGACCGAGCCCTGGCAGAGGTCGAGACTGTCGGTGAGATGAAGTTGATCTCCCGCAAGGGTAAAATACTTGGTGCAACAATACTTGGCCCACATGCAGGTGAGCTGATTCATGAAATTGTACTGGCCATGCAGGCTGGACTGAAGATAGGCGACATTTCAGCTACTATTCATGCCTACCCGACATTGGCACAGATTAGTCGTAGAACAGTGAATACCTATTACGGTAAAAAGCTGTTCAGTGACCGCACCCGAAAGGTGGTAGGCTGGATAAATAGACTGTTGCCATGAATGATTTATTTAACCGCACAGGACGCAAAGGAATGCAGAGATAAAAAATGTGATTATAATTGGTGCGTCTCTTGTATAAAATTATGGGTAAGCAGGTGGGCGAGACTCTTTCCACAAATTAACTGTCTTTCTCTGCGTTCCTTTGTGTCCTCTGTGGTTAATAACATATCTTTAAGGATTACAAAATTACATGCTAGCAACTTTACCATTACTTGAAGAAACCGATTTTCCAGATATCAAACGGGAGAAGCTGGAAATTTTGCAAGTTAATCTTGGCTATCTTTGTAACCAGAGTTGTCTGCACTGCCATGTTGATGCCGGTCCGAATCGAAAGGAGCAGATGAATCGGCAAACGGTAGATGATCTGATCAAATTTCTGCAAAACACAAATATCCGGACACTGGATATTACCGGCGGCGCACCAGAGATAAATGAACACTTTCGTTATCTGGTGAAGGCTGCCAGAAGACATGGGGTGCATATAATTGATCGTTGTAACCTGACCATACTGAATGAACCTGGGCAGGAAGATCTCGCAGAATTTTTAGCCTCACATCGGGTTGAAGTTGTCGCTTCCATGCCCTGTTACCTTAAGGATAATGTTGATGCGCAACGTGGCAAGGGTGTTTACCGATCAAGTATCACCGGCCTGCACAAACTCAATGAGCTTGGATATGGAAAACCAGACACAGGGTTAACGCTGAATTTGATGTATAACCCACAGGGCCCGTCACTACCTCCTCCACAAGATACACTGGAAGCAGATTATAAACGTGAATTACAACATCGAGAAGGCGTGGAATTTAATAGTCTTTTTGTTTTAGTCAATATGCCCATCAAACGCTTCGGTAGCATGTTGATATCAAAGGGTCAGTTCCATGAGTATATGCAACTGCTTAAAGATACCTACAAGGCATCAAATCTGAACGGCATTATGTGTCGTACTCTGATCAGTGTGGACTGGCAGGGCTACGTTTATGATTGTGATTTTAATCAGATGCTGGAACTTCCGTTGCTCATTCATGGTCGAACAAGAACACATATAAACCAGATTAGTATTGATGCCCTGATGGAGAACCCCATCGTCATTAGGAATCATTGTTATGGTTGTACGGCTGGTCAGGGTTGTAGTTGTAGCGGGGCGTTGTAAAGGCAGGGGGAAAGATTGAAGGGGAAAGGTAAAAGATTGAGGACTACGGGCTAAGGACTATTATAAGGATTATGATTTGGGGAGTATGTGATGAAGGTCAAAGATGAAAATTTCTATCATTATACCCACGCGCAATGAAGCAGAGAATATAATCAGGCTGTTACAGTCATTGCAGGTGTTTCGTAAAAGCGGCCATGAGTTAATTTTAGTTGATGGTCATAGTGAAGATGAAACTGCCAGTATTGCCGGGCCATTGGTCGACAAGCTGATAAAAACATCAGCCAGCCGGGCCCTGCAAATGAATACCGGTGCCGACGAGGCGACAGGAGATGTTTTGTGGTTCCTGCATGCTGATAGTGTAGTTCCGGAACAGGCGGATAAGCTGATCATCAATGCGGTGACGATGGAGACTTATACCTGGGGCCGATTTGATATTCGCTTAAGCGGTCGACAGCGGCTCTTGCGTCTTGTGGAATCGAGTATGAATCTGCGGTCACGGTTAACCGGTATCGCCACCGGTGATCAGGGTGTTTTTGTTAGTCGTGGGCTGTTCTACAAGGCCGGTGGTTTCCCACAGCAGCACCTGATGGAAGATATTGCCCTGAGTAAGCATCTGAAAAAATTCCAGGCTCCAATTTGCTTACGTGAAAAGCTGGAGACTTCAAGTCGACGATGGGAGCAACGTGGCATTATTCGTACTATTTTACTGATGTGGCGACTTCGGATGGCATATTCTCTCGGAGTACCTGCGGACAAACTGGCAATGCACTATGATTGATCAAGGCAATGATTAATAAGGATTTCAAATACCCGTCTGCAACAATTCTTGTCTTTGCTAAAGCCCCTGTGGAGGGAAAAGTGAAGACCCGACTGGCGAGCAGTATCGGTGATGAAGCGGCCCTACGTTTCCATGAACAGATGCTTGAGCGTACGCTGGAGATGGTGTGCAAATACAAGCTTGCCAGTGTGGAATTGCATGTTTCAGGAAGTCCTGATCACCCGCTGATTCAGTCATTGGCCAAACAATACGGTATCATTGTCAGACTACAGCAGGGGAGCGACCTGGGTGAGAGGATGCATTATGCTCTTGAACAATCTCTCCTTGGTAGCCGCTACTGCGTATTAATAGGAACGGATTGTCCGGCGATGAATGTTGACTATCTGGCCAACGCGCTTACTGCACTGGTGCGAGGGCAGGATGTAGTATTGGGGCCAGCAGAAGATGGCGGCTACGTGCTTATTGGAGCGCGACAGCTAAGCAGAGACTGGTTTAGTGATATCGCATGGGGTAGTCGTCAGGTACTCGAACAGAGTCGGCAGAAGATAATGGCCAAAGGTGTACAGCTTGAAGAATTACAAACTCTCTGGGATGTGGATAAGATAACAGATTTTCAGCGTTGGCAGCTACAAACTGGCACGTGCTAGCATTAAACTTACGTAAATATATGGTAACTATTTCGGAGAGTATCTTGAGCCAGCTTAAAGAAGACGTAATACGCCAGACAGTGAGAAAAGCCTATGCAGAGGTAGCTGAAGCAGATACCAGCGGGGGCTGTTGCGGAGAAGCAAATTCCTGCTGTGGTGTTTCAGATGATGAACAGATCAACGCCATCATTTCAACCCGTCTGGGATATACGCAGGACGATCGGGATACTGTGCCTGGTGGTTCGGACATGGGACTGGGATGTGGTAACCCGCGTGCGATCGCCAGCCTGAAAGTTGGTGAGGCTGTTCTGGATCTGGGTAGTGGGGGGGGCTTTGATGCATTCCTGGCGGCACAGGAAGTGGGTGAAACCGGCCATGTTATCGGTGTTGATATGACCCCGTCTATGATAAGCAAGGCAAGAGCTAATGTAGAAAAGGCTAAATATTCACAGGTGGAGTTCCGTCTCGGTGAGATCGAGCATCTACCTGTTGCCGATAGCAGTATTGATGTCATTATCTCCAATTGTGTGATCAATTTGTCTCCTGATAAGTCACTGGTGTTTAAAGAAATGTTTCGCGTGCTGAAAAACGGTGGCAGGCTGGCGATCTCCGATGTGGTGGCGAGCGTGGAACTGCCTGAATCCATGCGCAATGACCCTTACCTGCACTCTGCCTGTGTAGGGGGCGCAGCAACAATTGAATCTCTTGAGAAAATCATACAACAGGCTGGTTTCATTAATATAATTATCCAGCCTAAGGATGAATCACGTGAATTTATCCGTGATTGGGTGCCTGGATCAAAAGCGGAAGATTATGTGGTGTCAGCGACTATAGAAGGAATTAAGAGCTAAGCCCGTGCTCTTCACATTTCTCATATTCTTTCTATACATTTAAGGGCACCCTTAAGCTGTAATACCTGACAAATATAGGATCAATAATAAGCGAACAAACAAAGGAGAAAAAGATTTATGCTACATCATGTTGTTGGAGTGTTTACCCATCCTAAAAAAGAGTGGGAGACTGTTCGCGATGAACAATGTAACCTCAAAGACTGTTATCTCAAACATGTTTTGCTGCTTGCCGCGATTGCTCCAATAAGCCTCTTTATTGGTGCTTCGCAGGTAGGCTGGACCATTGTTGGTAAGACACATCTACTGACGATATCCAGTACCCTGCCAATGGCCATTGGGTTCTATTTGTCTTCTCTGATTGGTGTCTACATTATGGGTCGTGCGATTCACTGGATGGCTACCACTTTTGATGCTGAGGTAAGCCTGGAAAAATCCGTGTTGATTGCAACAACCATTGCAACGCCACTATTTCTTAGTGGCATCATCGTGATAATCCCTGTTGTGTGGTTGATTATGCTGGTTGGAATGGTTGCGTCAGGTTACACCGTTTACCTGATGTACACGGGTATTCCAATTGTTTTAAATATCGAACCGGAGCGTGGGTTTATTCTGGCGAGTGGTGTGTTAACGGTTGGTCTGGTGACTATGGTGGGTGTGCTCGTTACGACGGTTATATTATGGGGTATGGGGTTTGGGCCGCAACACGCATAGCCCTTGCTTAGCCCTTTAAATCAATCCTGTCTATGATAGGACAGCCATCAGCAGAACCTCTACAGAGATTTAATAATAATTGCAGTTCATTACGTAGTATTGTTAATTCTTCAAGGTGACACTCAATGTCGCTCAGCTTGTTGGCGGTTAGTTCCCGAACCTCATTTTTTGCGTGTTGAGGGTCTTCACGCATTTTCAGCAGATTAGCAATCTCTGCCAGACTGAAATTCATTTTCTGAGCACGTTGTATGAAGCGCAGGCGTGAAAGATCACGGTCATCATATTGGCGAATACCGCTGTCTGTTCTAGCGACAGGGGGCAGGAGTTTGATTTTTTCATAATAGCGTAGAGTGTCAGCGCTGATACACAGTTGCTCCTTAACATCACCAATGCGGTAGAATCGGTTGTTCATGAGATATGGCCTCGTGAATACTTATGATAAAAGTATACTACCTGTAGCCAACTCCAGGTCAAGAAATTTCATGTGTTTTCATTTTTTCAGGGTACATCCATAAATACTGGTAAATGTTAGATTGTGGTTCAGAACCTGTAATATGGGACAGGGATCGCGCGTTTACTCAATGAAATTTTGAAGGAGCGTTGCCCACGGCGCAATGATTTTAGGTAAAAGATGAAAGACTCGGGACAAAGGATAAAAAATCATGAAAATATCAACTTCCAGTTCTTTCGTCTTTTGTCCTTCGTCCTGGGTCCTTTGTCTAAAAAACTTTGCGCCGAGGACAAGGCTCCTACAAATGAATAGAGATATCCCTGTGGCTTGAGCAGGGAACTAGAGCAGCTTTTTAACGGTCAACAGAATTATAATTACATGTGGAAACGAAGAGTATGACAGTAAAACAGGTGTTTATTCTTATCTCGATTGTCAGCACGCTACTAATTCTCCTCATCAGCCAGTACTGGCCACCAATGTACTGGGTTTTTGTTATTGTTTTGCCACTGATTTTTCTTGGCATCTATGACATTGTTCAGAAAAAGCACACACTACTCAGGTTATATCCGGTAATTGGACATGGCCGTTTTATACTTGAATCTGTGCGCACCGAGATACAGCAATATTTCATTGAAACAGATATCAATGGCACGCCCATCAGCAGAGAGTTTCGCTCGCTGGTCTATCAACGAGCCAAAGGCAACAATGATACCCGCCCATTCGGCACACCATTTGATGTCTATCGCAGTGGTTATGAATGGGTCAATCATTCACTCAATCCTAAAGTGGTAACTAACCATCATCCGCGAGTTATTTTTGGTGGCCCACATTGCAAACAGCCTTATGCTGCATCGCCACTCAACATCTCAGCAATGAGCTTTGGTGCGTTGAGTAAAAATGCGATATCAGCTCTTAACAAAGCGGCAAAACAGGGTACTTTTTTTCATAACACCGGTGAAGGTGGAATCAGCCCGTACCATCTGGTTGGAGGTGCTGATCTGGTCTGGCAGATAGGCACAGGTTACTTTGGTTGCCGTAATGAGTATGGGTTGTTTGATGCTGATAAATTTACTGAAAGGGCTACCTATGACGTTGTAAAAATGGTCGAAATCAAGCTTTCCCAGGGAGCCAAACCCGGGCATGGTGGGATTCTTCCAGCAGCAAAACTGACACAGGAAATTGCAGATATAAGACATGTTCCCATGGGGCAGGATGTTATTTCACCTTCTGTCCATAGCGCATTCGATAGCCCTATTGGCCTGATTGAATTTGTTGAGAAATTACGTGAATTATCTGGCATGAAGCCAGTCGGTTTCAAACTTTGTATCGGCAGTCCTGTAGAGTTTCTGTCTATTGTCAAGGCAATGTTGGAGACAGGCATTACGCCTGATTTCATTACCGTTGATGGTGGAGAAGGGGGGACGGGCGCTGCACCTATAGAATTGACGAATTCTGTCGGTATGCCTCTGCGTGATGGTTTAATTTTTGTGAATAATGCTCTGATAGGTGCTGGTTTGCGTGAACATATCAAGATCATTGCTTCCGGTAAAGCGTTATCTGCTTTCCACATGTTACGGTTGATGGCGCTCGGTGCAGATACCATTAATTCAGCTCGTGCAATGATGTTTGCACTGGGGTGTGTTCAGTCACGTAGTTGTAATACAGACCGTTGCCCCACTGGTGTAGCAACGCAAAATCCGGCACGCTTCAAGGCACTGGATATTGAGGATAAATCAAAGAGGGTAGCCAATTATCACGCTGCGATGATAAGAAATCTTGTCGAGCTCATTGCTGTAGCAGGTATTGAGTCACTCGAACAACTTGAACCCCGGCATATCAATCGCCGGGTGAGTGGTACTGTTGTCAAAACCTATAACGAGCTTTATCCATGTATTACCTGTAACTGTCTGCTGACCGAGTCAGATATTCCTTCAATTTGGCAGTCTGGCTGGAAACAGGCTACTGCAACAGCATGGTAGAGCGTCCTCGTTTTAGCTTTTTGATATGGCTGGTAATTCTTATGTCAGGCAGTTATTCCATTCCTCTTTATTCCGACACATTAGTCAGTCAGGAAATTTCAAACTTTCGCATTAAGGGGTTGGAAGACTGGGGAGAAAAAAGCTTCAAGGGCAATACATCATATCAAGTCGTTGACCTGGATGGAGAGCAGGTGCTGCAGGCCCTTAGTCTGGCAAGTGCATCAGGGCTATATAAAAAACATCATATCAACCTGAAAATAACCCCTTACCTGAACTGGCGCTGGCGAATTGAAAACAGAATCGATAGCGGGGATGAAGCAACCAGATCCGGTGATGATTATGCTGCGCGTATCTACCTTATTATAGATGGCGGATTATTGTTCTGGAAGACAAGTGCACTTAGCTATGTCTGGGCGAATGCAGCGGTTAAGGGATCAATATGGGATAATGCCTATGCAGGTAAGTCAGTTAAGATGCTTGCTTTAAGATCGGCAGGTGATGCCACAAAAAAATGGCTGACAGAAAAGCGAAATGTTTATGAAGATCTGAAGAAAGTCTTTGGCAAGGAGATAAGCACTATTAATGCAGTGGCAGTTATGACAGACACCGATGATAGTGGCAGTAAAGCAAAATCATATTATTCCGATATCTTCTTTTCAGTAGACTGATGGAATTCGAATTCCGGGGACAGTATACCTAATTGTATTTTGCCTGTTGCGGGAATACGGAATACTAGAATGAATTACAATATAGCTATCGGATATTTGAAAAATTTTGTAAAATCTGGCAATCACTATTAATACCCTAACTGGAGTAAAGAATGGATTTACCTATCGTCCTCGATAAAGAAGGATATCTGATCAACCCTGAAGACTGGAATGAAGAAGTCGCGGAAGAACTGGCCATCTCTGAGGGTATAACAATGAATGCAGAATATTGGCCGGTACTGGGTTTTATGAGGGAGTATTTCTTTGAGAATGGTGTGGCACCGGATGTCAGACATACCGTCGAATATCTTGTGAAAAAAAATGGCTATGACAAAAAAGAAGCTAAGACATATCTCTTCAAATTATTTCCCTATGGCTATGTCAAGCAGGCGTGCAAACTGGCTGGAATGAAACGGCCGCGGGCATGGAGCACGGGGTAGTATAGGGGGCATCTGATAATTTATAAGAAGCCCGTTATTGCGGGCAAAGTGCGGCAATCTTTTTGTTCAGGTTCAGTCATTCAGAGCTCGCTTCGTCACTACGTTAATCGTAATGACGTGTAAATTAGGAAAACTATTTCAGTTTTCACTTTCCAGTTCTTTTATCCAGTAAACTGTGGCTCCGGCTACTGCTGCCGGCATGACTAACAGATTAAGAAAGGGTACAAAGGAACAGAGTGTCGCCATACCACCGAAGCCCATGCTGGTGAGGCGTCGCTGGCGCAGGCTGACGCGAACTTGTTTGAAGCGAATACCATGATTATCCATCGGGTAATCGGTATATTCCAGTGACAGTATCCATGCCATGAAATAGGCCCAGAAAAAAGGCGCTGCAAGATTTAACACAGGAATAACAAACAGGATCAGCAATGGAATTGCCCATAATATAAAGTAACTGATTTTACCCAGTTCGTTTATTAATGCTGGTATGATCTCTTTGACAAAACTACCGCTATCAAAGGGTGTGTAGGCTTCGCCTTTCAGATGTGCTTCCACGCGTTCGGCCAGAAAACCGTTAAACGGTGCACCAATTAGATTCGCAATAATCGTAAAGGTGAAATACCAGATAAGTAGAAAGCTAATTGCCAGCAACGGCCAGAGCAAATAGCGCAGACCGCTGGCCCACCAGCTGTCACCAGATGGCAGGAATCGTTCTATCAGCAGCTCAAAATAACCGATGCCGACATAGGCCAGCACAATAAATACCACAAGAGTGATAAGTATGGGCCACAGAGTAAATGGGCGGATGCCCGGTTTCCAGATTAGAGCCAGGCCTTTAGTAAAATAACCGGCACCGGTAAAAAGATTGCCTTTCATGGAAAATTGTAGTTTATGTGTTAAAAGATTGTAACCACAGAGGACACAGAGGTACACAGAGGTTTATTCATCGTCTTTTTATGCTAAGAATTTGTTTTAATTGCAGAAATTCGGTAAATGAGCTGTCTATAATATAATTATTTTTTCCTCTGTGTACCTCAGTGTCTTCTGTGGTAAAAAATATTCAGGTGTTGATTATAACCTGCCTGCAGCAAGAAGTGCGCTGCCGTAAGCGGCTTGTGTTTGTTTTGCCTGCAGGAAGGGACGATCAACTATCCGTTGCCTTATCCTGGTCCAGGCCGGGTTGGTAGCACCGCCGCCGCAGGATCGAACGGATAAAACGGGTTCGTTTGCCAGTTCTTCAAGAAGTTCGTATCCCTGTTTTTCAATCCGTGCGATGCCTTCAAATATGGCCTGCAGGTATTCTGATCTATTATCGGGTACAGGCTGCATGATGGGCATTTTGTCAGGGTCAGGGAAGGGAAATCGTTCACCTTTTGATGGTAGGGGATAGTATTTTAGCCCTGTATCCTGATCTGGTTTTATTTGTTCTGACAGGCTGAGCAGTTCGCCAATAGAGAAATTCGCTTTCAACACGGCCCCACCTGAATTCGATGCGCCGCCTGCCAGCCAACGTTGTTGATCCAGGCGATGGCTGTATATTCCATGGGTATTTGAGTTGATGGACTTATGTGTACAGAGTTTAAGTACCAATGTGGAGCCCAGTGAGGTGACGGCCTCACCCGGCTGTCCTGCACCGCTGGCGAGAAAGGCAGCGATGCTGTCTGTAGTCCCCGCATGCAGTCGCGTGGATTCAGGAAGACCAAGTTGGCTGGCCACACGGGGTGATATGTCTGCTACAGGCATACCGGGAGGAAGAACATGTGGAAACTGTCCCTTACCCATATCAATTTCTGTCAGCCATTCAGGCCAGGTCAGGGTTTCAGGGTCAAAGCCCAGTTTCAGGGCATTATTCCAGTCGCTGATACCAGGACTGCCTGTAAACTGTGACAGCACCCAGTCTGCCTGTTGCTGGATGAAATATCCACCTACGGGAGTATAGTTCTGGAACAGCCAGACTGCCTTGGCAAGAGCGCTGGTCCGGTTGAAGGCAGGGACAGCAGGGGCTATGCCGCATAATTCTTTGACCAGTTCGGCAGGTCGCACGTCGTTATACATCAATACTGGGCTGACGGGCCTGTTTTGGACATCTGTCAGTAAAGTAGTGCCGGATGTGCCATCTATTGAAATTGCCTGCAAACCGGCCAGATCATATTTGGAGGATAGTTGCTCCAGGCAGTCAAGCACGGCTTGCCACCAGTCCTCAGGCTGTTGGCTTAGCATTTTCTGCTTACTGAAACTAACAGGTAGAGTAGTGCTAGAGGAAGCCAGGATCTGGCCATTATCGCTAATCAGGGTTGCCCTGACACCGGAGGTGCCGATATCCAGACCCAGGAAGCTATCCATAACCGGAAATAAATCCTGTATCAGTCGCTGAATTGTGGATCTGAGGGTATGGTTCCTTGCCAGTCTGGTTTAGAATATTGCGCGGTGACAGTGGTATAGATTCCACCTCTCACATAGAAGCGGGCACAGAGTCTCAGGTAGCGTGGGGAAGCCGCAGTCACCAGGTCATCAAGGATAGTATTGGTGACGGCTTCGTGAAAGGTGCCTTCATCACGATATGACCAGATGTAAAGTTTTAGTGCTTTCAGTTCGACACAGAATTTATCCGGGATGTAGTCCAGATATAGCGTGGCAAAATCCGGCTGACCGGTCTTCGGGCACAGACAGGTAAACTCCGGCATGCGGATGCTGATGGTATAATCACGATCTGAATTGGGGTTATCAAATACGTCGAGTTCTTTACCTGGTTTTGTAGACATGAATTGGTTTCCAACGATTATTAGATTGTTACACATGACAGACATTATTTTAGCCGATTTACAATGACACATGGAACGGAATGCGTCTAAAGAAGATTAAACTCGCAGGCTTCAAGTCCTTCGTTGATCCCACATCTATAGAGTTTCCTCATCTCCTGACCGGTGTCGTCGGCCCTAATGGTTGTGGAAAATCAAATATTATAGATGCAGTGCGCTGGGTGATGGGCGAATCTTCAGCCAAAAATCTGCGTGGTGAGAGTATGGAAGATGTTATTTTTTGTGGCTCTCAGGCACGAAAGCCGGTGAGCAAGGCATTTGTCGAACTGATTTTTGACAATACTGTGGGGAAGAAAGCAGCCGGTGACTATGCCCGTTATGCAGAAATATCTATCCGGCGTGAATTAAGCCGCGACGAGCGTTCGGATTATTTCCTCAATCGTACCCGCTGCCGTAAGAAAGACATCACAAGTATTTTTTTTGGTACGGGTCTCGGTCCGCGTGCCTATTCCATCATTGAACAGGGCATGGTGACCCGGATAATTGAGTCCAGGCCCGAAGACCTGCGGGTCTTCGTTGAAGAGGCAGCTGGAATATCACGTTATAAAGAGCGTCGGCGTGAAACAGAGAACCGCATACATCATACCCGGGAAAACCTTTCTCGGGTTGATGACATACGCTCAGAACTGGAGACCCAGCTGGCGCGGCTGAAACGTCAGGCCAGTGCTGCGCGACGCTACAAAGAGCACAAGCTGGAAGATCGCAAGCTGCAGGGTGAGTTGTTGACCTTGCGTTGGAAGGGACTGACTGAGCAGATTCAATACGAGGAAGTTGAGCTTGGCAAACGCCAGACCGAACTCGATGGACAATTGGCAAAACAACGAGAAACCGAGACCGGTATCGAGAAAAAACGCCAACAACTGCACGACCTAAATGAATCGCTGAATCAGGCACAGGGGAATTTCTACCAGACCGGTGCTGAGGTGACCAGGCTGGAACAGTCAATAAAACATGTGCGTGATACCTATCAGGAGAAGCTACGCGAGAAGTCACAACTAGGGGTTAGCATAGGAGAAGCGCAGAGTAATTACCTCAACGATTGCAAACAGGAAAAGACCCTGACAGAAAAATTGCAGTTGTCAGAGTCCACGTATGCAGAATTACTGCAAAAAAGTGAAAAAATAACTGCCAGCCTTGCAGAAGCGGAAACTGTTATGCGTGACTGGCAACAGCGCTGGGAGAGTTTTTCCACCAGCGCAGCCCAGCCTGCACGTGAAAAAGACGTACAGAGTGCCCGCATAATACAGATCAATGATCACTTACAGCACCTGCAACGGCGGCGTACCCGCCTGGAAGATGAGAAACAGTGGCTTTCTGCTAATATTCAGAAAGATAACACTACTGAACTGCGGCAACAGCTGGAAAAACGGCTGGTTGCCTGTACAGAAGTAAGTGCGGCGATTGAACAACTCGATAAAGAAATTTCAGGTATACGCCAGCAGATAGAGAAAGCCAGTAGCGAACTCAATCAGGCAAAAGTCAGCCAGCAGCATAATACTTCCCGGCTGGAAACACTGCGCGAGCTGCAGGATGCGGCGCTGGGTCAAAAAGACCAGTCTTTACCGCAATGGCTGCAACAAACAGGTCTGGTAGATACAATACGACTGGCAGATGCCATACAGGTAGAAGCCGGATGGGAAAATGCTGTTGACCGGGTGCTTGGAAGTGCCCTGAAAGCAGTCTGTCTGCATGATCAGAAACTACCGTTTGTTGCACTCGATGAACTTGCCGGAAAAGGCTCTACCTTCTTCGAACATAAGGCCAGTGGCAGCACGTCTGAGCAAACATTGCTGCTATCATGTATCTCTTCGACAGATGTAGATCTGAATGCGCGTCTGGCAAATATATATATAGCTGAGAATATTGAGAAAGCGATTACTATGCGGTCTGAACTGCCTGTTGAGGCTGTCACTGTCACGCGTGATGGCACGCTGGTTGGTCATGACTGGCTGTCACTGACAGGGGGGCAGGATGATGAAGCGGGTGTCATGGCACGTCAGGCCGAGATAGAAAAACTGGCCGGTCATCAGGAATCATCGAAATCAGGTGTCGAAGAGTTGGCTGCGCGTTTTAATGTTTTACAGAAAAAATTGTCTGAGAAAGATGCGCTAAGGCATGATAATCGGCAACAATTGGACCGTGAAACCGCTAAAAACAATGAGGATAATGCGCAGTTGCATCGGCTGGAGGCCAAGCTGGATCAGGTTCGCAGGCGCTTAACACAGGTGGAAAATGAACTGAGCGAGATTGACGAACAGGTGGTCAATGATCAGTCAGAACTGACCACTTCAGACGGTATATTACGCGATGCAAGTCGTAATGTAGACGAGATTGAACAGCAGCGCGAAGAGCTGCTCGCTGCACGAACAGCACAGCAGGTAGCACTGGATAAAGAGCGTCAGGAAGCACGCAGTACAAATGAGTCATTGCATCATTTACAGCTTCAACGACAGGAGTGGGAAATAAGCCGGCGTTCGCTGCAGGAAAGTGTCCGACGTGGCCAGCAGCAGATTGAGCTGCTTAAGCAGCGCGAAAAGGATCTCAACAGCATACTGGCAGACGGAGAACTGCCAGAGCGGGAGATGCAGGCGCAGCTGGTGGATTTGCTGCAGCAAAAAGTTGAGCAGGAAACAATACTAAAGAATTTCCGTGAGCAGGCCAATGGTCTTGATCAGGAAACCCGTGAAATGGCACTGCAGCGCCAGAACGAAGAACGTGCCTGTACGTCTTTAAGAGAAGCGCTGGAGCAGGAGAAAATGAAGCGTCAGGAACAATTTGTGCGCCGTCAGACGCTGGAAGAACAACTGGATGACCTGGAGCTGGAAGTAGAAGAAATACTGGCCAGTCTACCGGCAGAGGCCGATTTCACGGTGTGGGAAGAAAAGCTGGAGGCTATTACCCGCAAAATTACCCGTTTGGGTGCCGTCAATCTGATGGCGATAGAGGAATTTGAAGAGCGGTCCGAACGTAAGGATTATCTCGACAAACAGCATGCAGACCTGTCTGAAGCCCTGTCTACACTGGAAGGGGTTATGGGAAAGATAGATCGTGAGACGCGCACACGTTTCAAGGAAACCTTTGACTTGATCAATGACGGGTTCCAGCGCTTTTTTCCTAAGCTTTTTGGCGGCGGTCATGCCTATCTGGAACTGACAGGCGATGATCTGCTGGATGCTGGTGTCGCTGTTATGGCGCGTCCACCCGGGAAACGAAATAGCACTATCCATTTGTTGTCCGGTGGCGAAAAAGCACTGACTGCCGTGGCCATGTTGTTTTCGATTTTCGAGCTCAATCCGGCGCCATTTTGTCTATTGGATGAGGTTGATGCACCACTGGATGATACCAACGTATCACGTTACTGTGAGACACTGAAATCTATGACGGATCACACACAACTGATCTTTATCACACATAACAAGGTGACAATGGAATCCGCCGGAACATTGATAGGTGTCACCATGGCTGAAGCAGGGGTATCACGGATTGTCAGCGTAAATCTCAATGATGCAGAGCAGCTGGTGGCCAGTTAAATGGAATTACGTACTGCCTTATTTTTAATTGGTATGATAGTGATCGTTATCATCGCTTTTATCTCATACCACAGATCTCGGCAACAGACCTATAAATTGCCTAAAAAGATGCATCGTTTTGGTCATAAAAACGATGATGAAGTTGATCCATTATTTGAACCACGGCAGGGGCCATTGGTCACAGCCAGGTCTTCATTAAATGAGAAAAGTGTACCGAAGATGGAGGGATCAGATGAAGTAAATTATCAGAATAAGCAGGAAGTAGATCCGGCACCGTTAGTTATTGACGAAAGTGACATGAGGGAACCTGAAAGTCTTACTCTAAACCTGCAACCATCAAACCAGATGGTTGATCAGGGTCCACAAAAAGCAATTGAATATGTTGCCCTGATTCGGGGTGTTGAACCAATCACCCGGGATCGGGTATTGGGTGTCTATCGTCTACATGAATATACGATGGAAAAGCCGAACAGGATTTATGGATTCAATATCGCAAATGGACTGTGGCGTAACCTTGAACAGGAAGAGCAAAGTTCAGAATATCGAGATATTTGCCTTACCATACAAATGGCTGACCCTGAAGGACCAGTTTCGGAGTCTGAACTGCATCGCTTTTCGCAAATGAGTCTCGAGGTTGCTGAAGAGTTAGATCGGCCTATTGTCTTTTCCATGGACTTTGATGAAGGGATCACCCACGCGCAGGAACTGGATCGCTTTAGAAAAGAAATGGATACCATACTCATAGTCAGCATTATTGCGCGTAGTGAACATGGCTTAACTATGGCGGCTATTCATCGTGAAGCAGAGAAATTGGGCTTGCGCTACAGTAAAGAAAAAATATATGAGCGTATTCGTATGAATGCAGATCATCAGGTAGACGTATTGTTCAGTATGGCGAACATGTTCAAGCCGGGTGAATTAGTAAAAGATAATTCTGATATGCATACCAGTGGCCTGACATTGTTTATGCGTCTGGTATCTGTGACCAGTCCAGTTGACGTATATACAGATATGATTAAAACTGCTACAGGCCTGGCGAAGCGCCTGAATGCTATTCTAGTTGATCAGGAGACGCACCCTGTAAATGAAAGCATGACTGTCAGCCAGACTAAAGCAATCATGAAAATAGCCGGCAGCATGGATGCGCGAAATATTCCTGCCGGCAGTGAACTGGCTAAGCGTCTGTTTTAGATATTTGAGCGCGGGGCACTACTGATGGCGATGGCTACTGCAGAGCAGATCGAAAAGCTTAGGCAGCAGATAAGAGACTACAACTACCACTATTATGTGCTGGACGATCCCCTGGTACCTGATGCCGAGTATGATCGCCAGTTTAGGCACCTACTTAGTCTTGAACAGCAGTATCCGGAGTACCTGACACCGGATTCGCCTACCTGCCGAGTTGGTGATAAACCCCAGTCTCACTTTGAAGCTGTTCGGCATCAGCGCCCTATGCTTTCATTAACGAATGCCATGGATGACGAAGAAGTCAGGGCATTTGATCAAAGAGTCAGACAGAAACTGGAACAGGATATTGTCGAGTATAACGTTGAACCGAAGCTTGATGGCCTGGCAGTCAGTATATTGTATGAACAGGGCAGCCTGGTGCGGGCAGCTACTCGTGGTGACGGCACCGTAGGTGAAGATGTTACACAGAATATTCGCACCATCGATAGTATTCCTTTGCGGCTTAGAGGAGATAAGCCACCAGCAGTACTTGAAGTACGAGGCGAAGTCTATATGCCAAAAGCCGGTTTCGAAGAGCTGAATAAAAAGCAGCAGGAGGCGGGTAGAAAACCATTTGCCAATCCACGCAATGCCGCAGCAGGAAGTCTGCGTCAGCTTGACCCAAGGATTACGGCATCGAGACCGCTGGATATGTTTTGTTATGCCATTGGCCAGGTAGATGGTATCGAATTGCCGGGAACCCAGTCGGGCCGGCTTGCCGCAATAAAAGAGCTCGGGCTCCGGGTCTGTCCTGAGGTCGATGTGGTTATGGGCATTGATGCCTGTCTCACGTATATGGAACTTCTTGGCAGTAAGCGCATACACCTGCCCTATGAGATTGACGGAGTCGTCTACAAGGTGAATGACATAACACAGCAGGAAGCCCTTGGCAGTATTTCACGTGCACCGCGTTGGGCTATTGCACATAAATTTCCGCCACAGGAAGAGATGACCATCCTTGAAGCTATTGATGTTCAGGTTGGCCGTACTGGCGCACTGACTCCAGTTGCCCGGCTTAAGCCAGTTTTTGTCGGCGGCGTCACTATTAATAATGCGACCTTACACAATGCAGCTGAAATTAAACGGCTTGATGTTCGAGTGGGTGATACAGTTATTGTCCACCGGGCAGGAGATGTCATTCCCAAGGTTACCGGTGTGGTACTGTCCAGAAGACCGGAAAATGCAGTCCCTTATGAATTTCCTGAAGTCTGTCCTGTCTGTGGCTCAGACGTTGCGGTGGAAGAAGGGGGAATCATTTCACGTTGTTCAGGTGGTCTGTTCTGTGATGCTCAGCGGAAACAAAGCATTAAACATTTTGTTTCCAGAAATGCCATGGATATTGATGGCATGGGAAATAAGCTAGTTGAGCAGTTAGTGGATGCCTGTTTGATCAGGGATGTCAGCGATATCTATCATTTGCAGATGGAACAGTTACTTAAGCTGGAACGTATGGCTGAAAAATCAGCCACGAATTTGATCAATGCCATTGAGAAGAGCAAGCAGACAACGCTGCCTCGTTTTCTCTATGCTCTCGGTATTCCTCAGGTCGGTGAAGCCACCGCCTTAACCCTGGCAAGGCATTTTACTGACATAGACAGCATACGATCTGCATCAATAGAAGAATTGCAGTCGCTTGATGATGTTGGGCCTGTCGTTGCACTCGATATTGCGACATTTTTTAGACAGGCCCACAATCTCGAGGTGATAAAACGGTTAATCATGGCGGGTATTTATTGGCCGACTATTGAGAAGCACAAGCAGCATGAATCTGCGCTTATGGGCAAGGTGTTTGTAATAACCGGCACACTGTCGAAAATGTCACGTAGTGAAGCCAAAGCTGGGCTACAGGCTCTGGGGGCTAAAGTCAACAGCAGTGTCTCCGGCAAAACAGATTATGTGGTAGTTGGAGAAAACCCGGGATCAAAAGCCATGAAGGCCGCAGAATTGGGTATTGAGATGATTGACGAAACGAGTTTAGTACAGATGCTGAACCTGGATGACAAGGATGTATAATGCCTATTCTCGGCTACAGGTACGTAAAATGACTGGAAAATCAGATAAATCAATACGCAAGGGTATCTATATTCTGCCCAATTCGCTTACCACCGGCGCACTATTTGCTGGTTTTTCAGCAATCATACAGGCAAGCAAGGGTGATTTTGAACTGGCGGTGATTCTTATTTTTGTTGCCATGGTGCTCGATGGCCTCGATGGACGTGTAGCACGTATGACAAATACTACCAGTGAATTTGGTATCCAGTATGACAGCCTGTCAGACATGGTTTCATTTGGTCTGGCACCCGCACTGGTGGTTTATGAATGGTCTTTAAATTCCATGGGTAAGCTTGGTTGGTTGGTCGCATTTATCTACACAGTGGCCGCAGCTCTAAGACTGGCACGTTTTAATACCCATGCGGCCGATGAGAAATCTTTTTTTCAGGGACTACCCAGCCCCTCTGCGGCAGCTATCCTGGCCGCTTTCATCTGGGTGGTTAATGACTACGGCATGTCAGGAGTAGATTTCAAAATACCTATTTTGTTGCTGACCCTGGCGGCTGCCATCCTTATGGTTAGCAACGTGCCGTTCCGCAGCTTCAAGGATTTTGACCTGAAAAGCAATGTCCCTTTTGTCGTAGTCCTGGGTATAGTTATTGCCCTGGTAGTGATTGTTTATGACCCGCCCAGGGTCTTGTTCGCGGGTTTCTTTATTTACCTTGTTTCTGGGCCGGTTACTGCTTTGTTGCAACGGAAGAAGAGGAAGGAAGATCTGGAAGGCGAGGATGGTGATAGTTCTGGGGAAGATTCGGACTGAATTATTTTTTATTAGAAGGTTTTACGTTTTACGGTACGTAATATCATAAATCGATGTTGCAATACTCCTGGAGTGTGTGTCATAGTCAAAACATGTTACAGGCAAGCCAAAAATTCACTGAGTCGTTAAAAGCAGCAACACCCGTTGCCGCAGTCTCCTTGCTTGCTGGTTTCACTCTCCTCAGCACTCTGCTACTGCGCTAGTTCAGCGCATATACTCTTCCTACATAAGCTTTAATTATTTACTCCGTTTTTATATGGAGTGCATGTTAATCTTGGCGCTGAAAATATTCAGTGCCAAAAGCAATTCAGGATACAGAGATGAGTGATTCATTAATTATATTTGATACGACCTTGCGTGACGGTGAGCAGAGTCCTGGCGCGTCGATGACGCGTGATGAAAAAGTACGTATCGCACGCAGTCTGGAGCGTATGCGGGTAGATGTTATAGAGGCCGGGTTCCCGGCGGCCAGCCGTGGTGATTTTGAAAGTGTTCATGCTGTTGCTTCAGTCGTAGAAGAAAGTCGGGTATGTGCTTTGGCACGCGCCATTGAAAGTGACATACAGGCGGCTGCAGATGCCATTAAACCGGCGGAAAAGAACCGTATCCATACCTTTATCGCCACATCTCCCATACATATGCAGGAAAAATTGCACATGACAACGGAGCAGGTGCTGGAGCGTGCTGTCTGGGCAGTAAAATTTTCTCGCCAGTTCACCGATGATGTTGAGTTCTCTCCAGAAGATGCAGGTCGATCCGATGAAGATTTTCTGTGTGAGGTGATTGAGGCTGTTATCTCTGCCGGCGCTACGACCATAAATATTCCAGATACTGTGGGCTATAATTTGCCAGGGCAGTTTGGTCTGTTGATTGCTAATTTACGGAAGCGTATTCCGAATTCGGATAAAGCAATCTTTTCTGTTCATTGTCATAATGATCTCGGTATGGCCGTTGCCAATTCACTGAGTGCTGTTCTCAATGGCGCGAGACAGGTTGAATGCACCATTAATGGCCTCGGTGAAAGGGCGGGAAATGCCGCGCTCGAAGAGATAGTCATGGCAGTAGAAACCCGCCAGGATGTGTTCGACTGTAGTACCGGCATAGATACCACCCAGATCGTGCCAACCAGTCGTCTGGTATCCAATATTACTGGTTTTACCGTGCAGCCGAACAAGGCGATTGTTGGCGTCAATGCCTTTGCCCATGAGTCGGGTATCCACCAGGATGGCGTGATCAAAAAACGCGAGACTTACGAAATCATGCGTGCTGAAGACGTTGGTTGGGCGCATAATCGCATGGTTTTGGGTAAGCACTCCGGTCGAAATGCCTTCCGTACCCGACTCAAAGAGTTAGGTGTTGAAGTCGAAACTGAATCCGCACTCAATTCGGCCTTTGCCCGATTTAAGGAACTTGCTGACAAGAAACATGAAATATTTGATGAAGATCTGCAGGCACTGGCAACCGAGGTATCAATTGATCAGGAGAACGAAACAGTAAAGTTGGTTGCATTGAAAGTGTGTTCAGAAACTGGCGAGACACCCGTAGCGGATGTAACACTGAATGTTGATGGTACGGATATGTCAGCAACTATGCCGGGTGGTGGTCCTGTTGATGCGGCCTTTAAAGCAATAGAAGCTATCATTAATTATGGTTGCAAATTACTGCTTTATTCGGTGAACAATATTACTACCGGTACTGACTCGCAGGGTGAAGTGACTGTTCGTATTGAGAAAGATTCTCGCATAGTTAATGGCACGGGCGCCGATACCGATATTGTCATTGCTTCAGCCAAGGCTTATCTAAATGCCATGAACAAGATGAAGATCAACCTTGACCGTTCGCATCCACAATCTTCCCAGCCTCCAATCTGAGTGTTAATGAATCCAGTGACTGATCTGCGTAGACAAGCGCTCGAAGATATGGGTATAGATGTCTGGCTGCTTCGGCATAACAGCAAAGTTGCTGGGCCTACTACAAAGGGGCTGCTTGATGCTGCTGGAGATGAGAATGAGGATGGCTGGAGCTTTTTACAAAAGGAGGTGCAGGCATGTCAGCGCTGTGCTCTGTTTAAAAGCCGTATACAGACAGTATTTGGCAGCGGTAATGTCCGGGCCGAATTACTGCTAATTGGTGAAGCACCGGGAGCAGAGGAAGATCGACAGGGACAGCCATTTGTTGGCAAGGCAGGAAAACTACTGGATGCAATGTTATTTGCTATAGGTCTGGAGCGTGATCAGGTTTACATCTGTAACGTTTTGAAATGTCGGCCACCAAATAACCGCAACCCGCAGCCTGCTGAAGTTGAATCCTGCGCATCTTTTCTTAGTGCACAGATTGAGTTCATAAAGCCAAAAGTCATTCTTGCTCTAGGGCGCTTTGCTGCCCACAGCCTGCTACAGACAGAAGCGCCTGTTTATAAAATGCGTGAAAGCAATAATATTCTACCAGGAACCGAAATACCTGTTGTGGTGACCTATCATCCCGCAAGTCTATTGCGAAATCCTGAGCAAAAAGCACTGTCATGGCAGGATTTGTGTAAGGTGAACCAATTGTTGGAGACTATTGCTGGAGGCGAAAGGGTTTGACGAAGGGGGTACATTCAGCAGGCATTCGCCCGATGCGGGAGATTGATTTAGCAGAGGTTCTGGCAATAGAAAATGTGTCCTATGATTTCCCATGGACGGAAGGGATTTTCCGGGATTGTTTGAAAAAACAGTATCCCTCTATGCTTTTCGTTCAGCAAAAAAGAATTCTTGCTTACGCAATTTTTCAATTTATAGTTGATGAGTGCCATCTGCTCAACCTTTGTATCCGACAGGAAGAAAGGAGGCAGGGGTTGGCAACGAAGATGGTTCAGTATTTAATGAATCAGGCCCGACAAAATGATATGGGTTCGATCTTTCTTGAGGTGAGGGAATCCAACACAGCAGCAATAAAACTTTATGACAAACTGGGTTTTAATGAAATAGGTTTGCGAAGAGATTATTACCCAGGTAGTAGCGGACGTGAAGATGCGCTGGTTCTGGCGCATGAGATAGTTTGAATGCAGTTTTCAGTTAAATCAAAACACACTCTCGCAGGGATCGCAGAGTGTGCAGGGAAATCAAAACATTTTTCCTGATTAACTTGATTTATGTAGGAGATATTTTTCTTGTAGGTGCGAATTCATTCGCACACGAACCTCTATCGTAGTCACCTTGTTCGAATGAATTCGAACCTACAATTATTTACTTTTGATTTCCCTGCACACTCTGCGACCCCCGCGAGAGAAAAATCTTTTGATCTTATCTCTTAAGGACCTAGAAACACCAGGCTCAATGATGGAACGTAGGTGATGACCAGCACGGCGAAAAGTAGAATAAAGAAAAATGGCAGGGTGGCAATATACAATTCCATCACGGGTTTATTGAAGCGGTAACTGGCAATAAACAGATTCATGCCTACCGGTGGCGTGAAATAACCCAGCTGCATATTCGCCAGAAAAACAATACCGAGGTGGACTGGGTTAATACCATAGCCGACGGCGATAGGTAAGATGATCGGGACGATTATGATTAGTGCAGAGAAAATATCCAGCATCATACCCAGGCCCAGTAAAAATATATTAAGTACGATAAGAAAAGTCCACTTGTTATCAATATATGCGCGAATGGTTTCAAACAGGCGGGTAGGGACATCGGCATCAACCATGTAATTAGTCGATGCCAGTGATACGCCCAAAATCAGTAATATCGCACCGACCAGAACCATAGATTCACGGATGATTAAAGGCAGATCTCGTATTTTTACTTCACGGTTTATCAAGACCTCGACGATTAGTACATAAACTACAGTGACTGCAGCCGCCTCTGAGACTGCGATATAACCACCATATATTCCACCCAGTACCAGGAAAGGCAGAGGGATTTCCCAGATGGACTCGCGAATTGCCGCAAAGATTTCCTTACTGTCCAGCTTACTTGTAAGCTGGCCTTTAGGCTGTTTCCACATGCTCCAGCCTGAAAGCAAAATGACCATCAGCAAGCCTGGCAGGATGCCAGCGAGAAACAGATCATCAATATTTACCGGGGTATCCAATGATGCCTGCTGTGCAACCACGCCATAGAGAATCAGTGGCAGTGAAGGGGCAAATAACAGACCCAAACTGCCCGAGGTGGTAATCAGACCCAGATTAAATCTCTCTGGATAGCCCGCCTGCTGTAATGCTGGATAAAGCAGGGCACCAAGCGCTACTATTGTGACACCAGAGGCACCGGTGAATGCAGTGAAAAATGCGCAGGCTGTCAGAGCAACAATGGCCAGCCCACCAGGCATCCAGCCTAGCAGAGCATGGGCCATTCGAACCATGCGTGCGGGCGCCTGGCTTTCACCGAGCAGATAGCCGGCAAAGGTAAATAATGGGATTGCCAGCAGTAACGGCATCTCGGCGAGACGATATATTTCTATGGTAACTACCTGAAGATTAATTTCCTCGCTGTGAAATCCCCAAAGTGCGCCTCCTGCGATTATACTGAATAGTGGGGCGCCAAATAATGCCAGCAACAATAGAAGAATTGCGATGATCACTGACCATCATCTCCCTTTAATGCCTGTATAAGGAGAGCGGCTACCTGAAGGGTATAACGCAGAGCAATTACAGCAAAGCCGAAAGGAATAATCGATTCAGTCAGCCAGGCGGGTACCGAGGCAAATGCTGTTACACCTGAATGCCATTCATCAATCAGGAAACGAAATGAATACCAGGCAATGATCGCGGACACAATCGCAGCAAATGAACGGGTAATGATATTGCTGATAATTTTTAATTTTGCCGGCAAGATGCGGGTGAGGACATCGACACTGATCTGTTTATCCTGACGGGTAGCGACCAAGGCCCCCAGTAAACCTGTCCACAGTACAAGAACCCGCAATAGAGGATCTAGCCAGAACACCCCAGTATCAAATAAGTTTCTCATTACAATCTGACTGAAGGCCAGTGTCACCATGGCCAGCAGGATGAAGACCAGCAAACTGTCTTCTATATTGTGAAGAATTTTAACTCCGCGCTGCAGCATGGAATGTTCCTAGACTGGATATCTCATAGGGATGCAGAGTTTTGGGAACCTGGCGAACTTTGTTAATATACGATGATTCTTTATTATATTCATATGCTTAAGTCGTATATTAGAATCCCTGTGAAATATCCAGCCAAGGGTGTTTACCTTGCTACAGAAGAGTTTGTACCTGAACGATATTTTGCTAGCATTTTTTTCAGCTTTTGATAAAGCTCGGGTGTGGCTGCCTTGCTGCCTGTTTCCTCAATCACCTCATCGGCGAGACGATCCCAGTAGGCGATTTCGCTTTCATCAGGTTTCACAAATTTTGTTCCCATCTTTTGTAAAGCCTGTCGGGCATTCTTGTTGTCCTTACGGTTGATTTTATCCAGCGCAGAGAAAGTTTTTGCAATGACGTTTTTTATAATCTTCTGGTCAGCAGCGTTTATCTTATTAAAACTTTTATTGTCGACAATCAGCACGCCAACAAGATATGCCAGTGGAAAATCGGTGACGCTGCGAATTCGAGTGTGCCATTGAAATGCCAGGGCACCTGTAGTTGTTGAGCCGATAGTATCTATAAGGCCTGTTTGCAGGCCTGTGTAGACATCTGCCAGCGGCAGGGAAACAGGATAAACGCCCATTTTTCTGAACAGTGCATCATCCAGTAGATCGTCTTCTGGTATCCACAGTTTATGTTTTTTCAGATCAGCCACATTCTTTATTGGGCTATTGGACATCAGGTAAGCAAAACCACCTTCAGAGATTCCAAGTATGGTAAATCCTTTTTTTTTCATACCCTTTTTAAGCAAGGGGTCGAAAACAGGGCGAACATAATCGATTTCATTATAGTTTTTGAATACCATAGGCAAGCTGTAGATCTGCATGTCAGGATAGATGCTTGCCAGGCTGCCTCCTGTCAGGGCGCCACCCTGCAATTGACCGAGGCGAATTTTTTTCATCACGCTCTTGTCATTGCCCATGACGCCACCTGGGTAGAATTTCAATTTCACCCGGCCACTGGTTTTTTCACTGATCTCCTTTGCTGCAGCACGCATGTTCTTCATCCATGAAGTGCCATCAGGCGCAAGTGTCGCAATTTTTAATGTCATTGCATGGCTGTTGCTAAATGATAAAAATATTGCAATAACAAGAAAAAATTGTGTGAATCGCTTAGATATGTGTATAAATGGCATATTGTCTTTCCAAAACTTTTGTGTAGTGTTATCGATAATTTCTACTTTTTGCGATGTTTTTAGAGTGAATCAGAAGAAATCATCGGATTCATTCAATAACTTCTGTGCCTGTTCGCGGGCAAGTGTATTTACCAGTGTCATGCCGGGTGAGACCACAGGGGAAGCCAGAACTTCATTCAGCAATTTATCATAAAGCTGTTTGTCAAATACTAAGCGCGCATAGTACTGAGCATACAGGGTTTTAGCCATCAGGTTTTTCCCTTCACTGTACCTTATGGCCTGTTTAAAATATTTCTTTGCAAGTTCCGGTTTACCACCCATGGCTGCAGGCAGGAAGGAATTGAGGACGCCTAGATAGAGTTGTGCATTGCCATTGTCCCAACTGGGGTCGAGCTCGACTACTCGCAGCATGATGGCTTTAATTTTGGGGATGTCAGCAATTGCTGTCCAGTCCTCTGTTCTGCTTTGTATCCAGCCGGCCCATGCAATTCCCCATGTATTGAGTACCGGCAGATTATTTTTTTTAACCTTCTGCAGTGCTTTTTCAAAGTCTGGAAAGTGGTTTTCCGATATATTACAGAGTTTTGGTAATTTAATGCAGAAGGCATGCAGGGCATACTGGCGTGATTTTTCAGTTAAACGTCTGGCACGTGCCGGCTCGGTAGTAAAAGCGCTTGCATAGGAGCCATATAATTTGCTGCCGGAAATCAGAAGATCCACATCGTCAGGTGACCCCTGAATAAAGCTGTCTATCATGATTAGATAGGCAGGGGCACCCTGGCGTACGGTGTCAGGATCATTCTGGTTTTGAATTGCCATACTGAGGTTGTCCGCCAGGTCCTTTGTTGCAGAGCTGACTAGAGTGTTGCAAGCACTTAGTGTAAGGAATGCGAATAAAAGGAGTACTAACCGTATCACTGCTGAGATCTCTTTTTCCGGAGCGGTGATTATACGGGCTATCTTTGGATCTCGCCAGAAGTGGAAGGGATATTACGCTGAACTGCAGGATCCCCTGGCTGAAAGGGGGAGGGTTGATTCAGTAGCGCCAGATTTTTAGTTTCTGACCACTGAATAACATATCACTGGCATTAATTTTGTTCCATTCGGTCAGTTCATTGAGCGTTACTTTGTAGCGTCTGGATAAGGACCAGAGGGTATCTCCTTTTCTGACAGAAATGATTTTTGGCGTATGTTGGGATGTATTGTTAGCTGTTTTTGATTTTTTACCGCTGAATGATGTTGCCTGGTAGCGATGTTTTCCATTTCGGTAGCCCCTGGATACGGGTATCAATAGATCCTGCCCAATAGTTATACGATCACTTTTCAGATTATTAGTTTTCTTTATTGATGCAACACTAAGTCTATAATGGTGTGCTATAAGGCCCAGACTGTCACCTTTTTTGACTTTAAAGTGTGCCCAGCGTACGCGTTTATGCTGGGGAATACCGGCTATGGCATCAGCAACCATTTCTGATGTGGATGCGGTGACAAGCAGGCGGTGCGGGCCGGCCGGATCGGTTGCCCAGCGCTTGAAACCGGGGTTTAGCATTTCCAGCTCTTTGACTGGGATGTTGGTGGCATCTGCGACGACACCAAGATCTATCTGGCTGTTCAGGCGGATAACACTAAAATAGGGTTCATTCGGGACACTGGCGATTTTTAGCCCATATTTCTCAGGGTCTTTTATAATATTGCTAAGAGCGATGAGCTTGGGCACATAGCGGCGCGTTTCATTACGAAGCTTGAGTGAAGTGTAATTAGTTGGTTTTCCAGCACGTTGGTTAACTGCGATTGCACGTGAGACAGTTCCTTCACCTGCATTGTAACTGGCCAGCGTCAATGCCCAGTCACCACCAAAGTCCCTGTTCAGCTTCTCCAGATAATCGAGTGCTGAGCGGGTTGATGAATAAATGTCCTTGCGTCCATCATACCACCAGTTCTGTTTCAGTCCGTAGTGCCGACCAGTAGCCGGGATAAATTGCCACAGTCCCACGGCTTTAGCACTGGACAGGGCATCCGGCTTATAGGCACTCTCGATAGCTGGCAACAGGGCAATTTCCATCGGCATGTTGCGACTTTCTACCTGAGTTGAAATGTAATACAGGTAGGGGGTTGCCCTTCTGACTAATCGCTCGATATATTCCGGGCGTGATGAATACCAGCGTTCATATTCAGCAATATGCCGACTTTTTATAGGTGGCAGAGCGTATCCTGCCCGAATCCGATCCCACAGATCTGGAAAATCTGCTGTAGTAAATGTGACCTCTTTCGGGAGGTATTCTCTGGGTGCGGCGGTATGTCTGGTGACAGTTTTCGGGACAGATGGGTACTGATCTGGTGCGTCAGAACCACCGAAAAGCTCTGTAAGACCAGGTTCTGTGCGCTTAGATTGTGTTTCTTTTGTCTTTGTGCTTGCACAGCCAGCAAGAAAAAGTACGCTGGAAAGGAGCAGGGTAATTAGTGTGCGGGTTTTGGAATTATTTTTCATCAAAACACTGTCCAGGTTCAGCTATCATAAAGGTATATTTATTTACCTGATAACAGCATAGACTGCACAGATATTTTTATTCGTGCTAAGCAGTTTATCCTATCTCTCATGTATATTCTAGAAAATAATTTAAATATGATATATAAGATATTGTTTATACATGATTAATTAATTAATAAATCTACATAAATATTGCTTTAATTATGTAATCAATCATGTTTTATTTATTGTTACAGTTCTTTGAGTATAGCCACATTAAACGAAAAGACCAAAATGAGTAGTTTTCCTGACTGGAGCAGAACGGGCCTTGGACGATCACTGTTTGCAGCCGAGCAGAATGCGCTGAGTAAATTTTTACCTGCTCTCAAAGGTGATATTGCTGTTCAGTATGGCTATGCCGGCACATCATCACTCCTTGAGACGAGCAATATTGAACAAAAAGTTCTTTTGCTGGCCAGTGAAAACCCCAAAGCTGATATTTTTCCATCGGAGTCCTTTGATGACTTGCAGGCTCTTTATATAGATGCGGGTCCAACCCTTCCTTTCCTGTCGTCATCCGTCGATCTATGCCTGTTGCCACATATGCTGGATTTTTCTAATTACCCGCATCAATTGCTACGCGAAAGCAAAGACATCCTTGTCAGTGGCGGCCACCTGATTATTCTTGGTTTTAATCCTTATAGCTTATGGGGGATAAGAAAGTTTTTCTCGAGAGCAAATGCTCCATGGAATAGCCATAATTATTCCGTCTACAAAGTCAGGGACTGGCTCAGTTTGCTGGATTTCCATGTCAGTGGCGGTATGATGCTGTACTATTCTCCACCCATCCAGAATCAGCAGTTGCGAGAGCAATTTTTGTTCATGGAGAATGCTGGTGACCGCTGGTGGCCTATGCTGGGCGGTGTTTATCTACTGGTTGCGCGTAAACGGGATGTAGGGATGACAGTCATAGATCTTGGTGCAAAGGCCAGAAAGAGAGATTTTCTGAATGTTGCTGAGCCGGTAGCGAAAAGAGGTGTGAAGTACAGGGAGAGTGAACAATAATGTCTGAAGTTATTATTTATACCGATGGCGCATGCCGTGGTAACCCCGGGCCTGGTGGCTGGGGGGCTATTCTTGCCTATGGTAATAAAAAAAAACAGCTATCTGGCTCTGAAAAAGAAACAACGAACAACAGGATGGAGTTAATGGCTGCGATCAGAGCGTTGGAGAGCCTGACCCGGTCCTGTAACATAAATCTTTATACCGATTCACAATATGTGCGCAAAGGCATCCTGGAATGGATGGCAAACTGGAAAAAGCGTGGATGGAAAACAACGGCCAGGAAACCGGTAAAAAACCAGGATTTATGGATAAGACTGGATGCGGCTATAGAGCATCATGATATCGAATGGCACTGGGTAAAGGGGCATTCCGGCATAGAGGGGAATGAGATCGCTGATAGTCTGGCCAACGAGGCAATAGACAAAATGTTAAACGGTGCTGAATTATGAGACAGGTTATTCTTGATACCGAAACGACCGGACTGGACCCTCACAAGGGGCATCGCATTATAGAAATTGGTTGCGTTGAGCTGATTGACCGTAAACGTACCGGAAATGAGCTGCATCAATACTTACAGCCGGATCGAAAGGTTGACGCCGGTGCTATAGAAGTTCACGGCATCACCAATGAATTCCTGGAAGATAAACCAAAGTTTGCAGATATCGTTGATGACTTTCTTGCCTATATCAAGGGTTCACAACTCATCATTCATAATGCGCCGTTTGATGTTGGATTTATTAATGCCGAGTTGAAGCTGACAGGCAGGGATCTTGGTGATACCAGTAAATATTGTGAAGTGATTGATAGCCTGGTGATGGCAAGGCATATGCGCCCTGGACAGAAAAATTCACTGGATGCTCTGTGTCGGCATTTTAATATTGATAATTCCCAGCGGGAGCTACATGGGGCACTTCTGGATGCAGAACTGCTGGCAGAAGTATATCTTGCCTTAACCGGCGGGCAGTCAGCTCTATTTCTGGAAAATGAACCTGGAAAACAGGCTCATACAGAAAAAATCATGCGCCAGCTGGATGCGAATCGGCCTGTTTTACCAATCATCCATGCCAGTGATGAAGAGCAGCTTCAGCACGAAGCCTGGCTGGATGAACTGGACAGTAAAACGGCTGGTAAGTGTTTGTGGCGTATGGAGTGCTGACTGTTGTACTGCCATTCAGAGACAGCTGTCCTGAGTTTTTTGGTTCAATCTGTACGTCTCAGCAAGCCTGAACGGGGTTTTAAGATCAGCACCAAAAGCAATATCGGTGGCAACATTGTAGGTCCGAATTTATTCGGACACAACTGTGCGAATGAATTCGCACCTACAAAAGAATATACTTCATGACTGCGGAACCACCCAGTTTAAGGAAATTAAAACCTATTCATGCAGCCCAACCCGCGATAGCCGATAACCAGCCTGACTGAGTTTATTGAGCAATCCCTGTTTACCGGGCAAGTGCAAGGCCCCAACGGCAATAAAAGTATTTCCCGCATGCAGCCGTTGTTGAAGACGATCAAACATTTTCTGGTTGCGATCATAAATCAGCCTGCTCTTGATTAGTTCAGCAAGCTTTTTGTCCTTTGGCTCCTGATCTTTACTGACTTGCACGAGTTTTTCCAGATCACCGCTTAAATAGGCATCAAGCAGCTCTCTATAGGCCTGGTTTTTTTCTGTTAATGTGCTCATGGTAGAGCGTAACAGGTTCACCTGGTCTGTTAATATTAAATCATCAAAGACCGATAGTTGTTCATCGATAGTCTCCAGGCCCTCTATTCTAATATCTGAATTCCTCGCGATGTTTGCGAGCTTTTTGTCGAGGAAGGTCCCTGAGTTATTTTCCGGTCTGATCAACAACAGCATTACGGCCCAGGGCTTGAGAACTGAAAGAATATCGCCAGGCAGCTGATTACCTGATTCGGTAAGTGCTAGCACCACTTCATTGAATTCTGCTTCACCAATTACCTGTTTCAGGTTCCTGCCGTCTGTGAACAGCATTTTTCGTAGTATATTAACCGAACCACTGGCATTTAATTCAAGTTCCAGCATCAGTGTATCTGCTGCAGTCAGGCGGCGCACCACGCTGTCGGGGATTGCCATCACTTTTTTATCATCTATGTGTATTGTGCCGAAAATGTAACTGCTACGGATGCCGCTATTTGTATCCGGCTGTTTTATTCGCCACAGCATAGGACCGCCAACCTGCTGGTCGGTATGTGTTTTACCGAAATGGTCAGGCTGTGATACAGGAAAGGCTCTGTTCCGTTCTCCTTTGCTGCGGTCTATATAACGTATATCAGGTTGTGAGTATTGGGCAGTTTTATCGGCAATAGCTGGGGCAGGCCACGCTAGCTGAAGAGCCATTATTGCTAACAATAGCGCCTTTGCAAGTTGCCGGGAGAAAAAATAATTTTTCATTGGGAAAAGTGATTAAATCCAGAATGCTTCGGTGTATTGTTTATAATACCCTAAATTGATTTAAGGAACCTCTGATCACATGCCATGTCTCTGCGAGACCTGAAGCGTGCAGCTACAAAGCGTGCTTCGCAGTGAATGGCCCGGTCCTTTGCAGAAGCACAATGCCGTAGATGTGCGCTTCAGGTCTCGCCCTCCGGGGCTTACAGGCTGATTCACACTCAGCGTTGCAGCTTTTCACCAGGCCCAGGCATGCTTTTAAAGCAGCGCCTTGATTGTGAATCAGCCTGTAAGCCAGAGATATGGCATAATTGATCAGAGGTTCCTTAAGGAGTACACCACAAATGCCAGATCTTTCTGTTGTAATACCTGTGCAGAATGAGGAGGAAAATATTCGCTTGCTAATTGAGGAAGTCAGGCAGTCTCTGGATGGTGTGCTTGATTATGAGCTGATCTATGTCAATGATGGCAGTAGCGATGCAACACTGCAGATTCTTGAAGAATACCGTGCAGGATTCCCGTTATTGTATGTTATTAGCCATAAAATGGGGGCAGGTCAAAGTACCGCGCTTCGGACCGGCATAAATCAGGCTAAATCTTCGGTTATTGCTACACTGGATGGCGACGGGCAAAATGATCCTGCTGATATCCCGGCGCTGTATCAGGCACTCGAAAAACATGCAGATTCTGGCGTGGTGCTGGTAAATGGATACCGCAAAAAGCGCAAGGATACATATATCAAGCGCGTATCCTCACGGCTAGCTAATGGAATACGTGGATGGTTGCTGAATGACGATACACCTGATACGGGTTGCGGCCTAAAAGTTTTTAGTCGAGAGGCCTATCTGGCTATCCCATTTTTTGATCATCTACACCGTTTTTTACCAGCGATGATGATTAACGGGGGTGGCAAAGTGATGTCTGTCGAGGTGAATCATCGGGAGCGACAGCTTGGCTCATCCCACTATGGTTTTTTTGATCGCCTGTGGGTGGGTATTTTCGATATTATGGGTGTAATCTGGCTTAAATCACGCACGACACATCCTGTCGTCATGAAGGACTCAGATGACGACACACATTAGACACTAGAGTAGGTAGATGAATAATACTATTTCGATCATTGAAATTTTTGGGATGATCCTGGTCATCACGCCCTGGAAAATTATAGGTTATGTTGGCGTGATTCTTTTTGCCAGCCGTTGGTTTGTGCAGTTGTGGGTCTCTCGACGCTCACGCAGGGTCGTGATGCCGCGTCTGTTCTGGTATATGAGCATCGCCGGTAGTTTGATGCTGCTCAGTTACTTCATTTTCGGCAAAAATGATTCGGTCGGGATACTGTCAAATTCATTTCCATTTCTGATTGCCAGCTACAACCTCTATCTGGATGTAACGCATAAAAACCGGGAAAATAACTCCGACCAGGTAGCCAGCTCCTAATCAGTTTTGGGTTACACCGAGGATAATGCCTTTCTGTTTAAGTCCTTCAAGTATTTCTAGACCGCTTTGTAGTATTGACGCTGCATCGGCAACTCCCAGTTCTTTAGCGATTCCATTCAATACCTCTGCGCCGCTAACCGCATCATCTTGCTCGAGTTGCTGTAACAATTTCGCTGTGACGGGATTGATTTCTGTAAACTGAACATCATCATCGGTATCTCGATAAACAATGATACAGACAGCTTGCTCAGCAGGTTGCTCAGGCCGGAAATCGGGTCTGATTTGATGTACGGGCCAGGAATAGGTCAGTAGCCATGCCAGTGGTGATATCACGGGATGGCCATCCAGTAGTGATGATTCTGTATCAATCTGCTGCAGATCAGGGTTCTCCTGTGAAATTGATAAGGCCAGCTCTATCCACTCGTAGTGTGCCAGTTCAAACATAAAAGGTGGGTCAATGTCCCGCAACGTGTGTTCTGTCTGAAGATAGTCAATAAATTCGCGCGATATTTCCAGAAAATAGGGTGACTGACAATGGTGTAGAGCATAAAAGCTGCGTGCCAGTTCAAGCCAGGCATCTTCTTCGTAGAGACTCTTCAGAACAGGAAAAGTGCTGTTAAGAAAGCCCTTAACATTGTTGAAGAAAAGGTCTCTGTAGATACCCATGCGCCTGTCTTCGATACCATCTGGTGCCGGGCTGTTATCTGGGTCGCGAATGTGGGCAGCGAACTGAAAAAGCTGTTTTCTCAATAATTCAGGCTGTAGCATGGTATGCCTCGCTGTCAGCAGTTTTTTTGTATTGTTGCTGGTGTTTTTTTATCTGTTTGATTTCTCTCATTAATTCCTTATATGGAGGAATATTGAAATCTCTTTCCAGCAGAGTAGGGAGTACACCAAAATGTTGATAGGCCGCATCAAGCAATGTCCAGACCGGGTCGATAACATCTGCGCCATGGGTATCAATAATCAGGTCATCTGCCTCATTATAGTGCCCGGCAATATGGACATAAGCGATACGTTCACCTGGTAGCGAGCGGAGAAATTCAGCAGCATCATAGCAATGGTTGACTGAGTTGACGTAGATATTGTTAACATCAAGCAGTAATTTGCAGTCAGCTTCATCGAGTATGGCCTTGATGAAATCGATTTCATTCATCTCTTTGCCGGGTGCGGCATAGTAAGAAACATTTTCGATAACCAGCTGTTGCTCAATGATGTCCTGTACCTGTTTGATACGATCAGCAACGTAATGCACGGCTTCCTCAGTAAACGGAATTGGCATCAGGTCATAGAGATGACCATCATCTGAACAGTAGCTCAAATGTTCGCTATAACAACGAGCCTGGTGTTCCTTCATGAACTGTTTTACTTGCCTGATAAAGGTAAGATCAAGCGGTTCCGGGCCTCCGATTGACAGAGACAGCCCGTGCAGGTTGAAAGGGTAACGTTCAGTAAAATACCGGAATTGTTTAGCAAAACGACCACCCAGGCCAATCCAGTTTTCCGGCGCAACTTCCATGAAGTCGACAGGAATTGAATCCTGTTCAAGGAATTCATCCAGCAAACTACGGCGCAGGCCTATGCCGGCACCCTGCACAGGGTGTTGATTGTTGATTGTATCCATTTAGTTGCTTGCCTCAGGCATGAAATGTTTTCTGATCCAGTAATCCACACTGAAATATCTTCCGCCACCGATGAAAAACAGCACCAGAAGCATTATAAAATAAGTGGCTGCAAATTCTATCCCATTATTAAGAATAACCAGACCACCATCTTGAGTCAGCCAGCTATAATTTCCTTGTTCTTTCAGGATGCCTTTGGCCACATTCAGGCGCTCAATGGCACCGATGGTACGCTCGGTGGAAAATATGCCAGAACCTTCTGCAATTGCCAGCCAGCCATGTTGCCAGTGAACTGTTGCAGCGACTGCCATGGTGACCATCAGGGGTATCGATATCCAGCGCACAGCCAGGCCTATAGTCAGGAGAATTGCGCCCAGCAGTTCTGAACCTGTTGCCAGAGCGGCCAACAGTTCTGGCATTGGCATCCCCATACTACCGAACCAGGCGACAGTACCATCGAAGCCCTGGAATTTATTGAAACCGGCCATCCAGAAAATGGGTACCAGGTAGAGTCTTAGTGCGAGGGGGCCAAGAAAATCGATTGCGTGCGTATAATCCAGCAGGCGTTGTAGAGGGAGGAATATCTTTACAAAAAAAATCATTATGTGTCTCCGGAATGTTTTTTATCTGACCTGGGAGATGATTGATAGTTCACTTTTGTGGCCAAAATAAAAAAAGGCAGACGATTTCTCGCCTGCCCTTAATTTATAAACCTTGAATTAGAAATTCTGATTTATAAATGATGTCTACGAACAGACTTACAAGCCTGAGCCACCACATTTACCCTCGCCACATTTACCTTCTTTCTTGGTTTTGGCAGCATTCATATTATTCATATCTTTCATGCCTTTGTCTTCTTCCATGGCCTTGTCGCCACATTTACCTTCTTTTGTGTCTTTGGCATTATTCATATTGCCCATATCTTTCATGCCGTGACCATCTTTCATGGCTTTGCCGCCGCACTTACCTTCGCCTGCTTTGTCTGCAATCATATAACCGCTTTCCATGGATGTCATGGCAAAAGGACTGGCGGCAGAAGCCGTATTGATTCCAGCAACTGAACCGATCAGTAAAGAACCAACGGCAGCAGCAACAGTTTTCTGTTTGATTGGGTTAATCATATTTTCATATTCCTCAATTTTTGTAACGTATTTTAATATCAGCCATCTTCTGTGATGACAGGTAAAAGGCACTCATTCAGGGACTACATAGTCGACCCTGCGGCTCCTTGTTCCTATATGAGGGTACCACCACAAAAAAGTTCCCGATTGCGAATCATTTTTATTAAGGTACCGAGAGATTCGCAGCTCTGACGGTTAGCCTGATACACATAATGCGTTGTTTACAATGCGGGTAAATCAATATTATTCAATATATCAACAGGTCTCTTTCGCTGCGCATCAGACCAGCTGAGTATTGCATAAAAGCTTCGTATACGATTGACGTAGGCAACGGGTTCATAACCCCGAGCGTAGCCGTAACGTGTTTTTTTATGCCATTCAGGCCTGGCCAGTAGTGGTAAATATTTCCTGACATCCAGCCAACTGTCCGGGTCGTCTCCGGCTTTTTGTGTCAGAATACGTGCATCCTCCAGATGACCGATACCAATATTATAGGCGGCCAGGGCGAACCATAATCGGTCAGGATGTGGAATTCGTGTTGGCAGGCTGTCAATCAACAACTTAAGGTATCGTGACCCACCTTCTATACTTTCTTCTGGGTTGCGACGATCACTAATCTTTAGCCTTTTAGCCGTCGCATTGGTGAGCATCATAATTCCCCGAACACCTGTCGGTGATACGGCATCAGCATTCCAGTGCGACTCCTGATAGGCCTGAGCTGCCAGTAGACGCCAGTCTATGCCTGCTTCCTCTCCAGCCCTGCGGAACATATCCTCATACTCGGGTAAGAGGTTACCTATGCGTTCCAGGAATTTCTTGGTATTAACATAATTGAATTTTGAGCTAGGGCCATAATAGCGGTCGAGCAATCGATCCAGTTTACCGCTGGATTTCATTTCTTTCAGAAAGTCATTTGCCGCATCGATCAATGAGTGATCACTGGAAAATGTAAACATCCAGGCGAGCTTGTCATCAGGCGGAAGGGAAAAGGCAATATTCAGGTCAGGATAATACTGGCGTACCACGGCAACAATGTTAGAATCTGCAACTGTTAGATCCAGTTTTTTCTCCCAGACACGTATAAGCAGATTTTCCGGAGTTTCATCTGCTGTTTCCTGCCAACTGAGTTCAGGATATTTCTCTTTTAATTTTTCCAGTCGTTCTACATGACTACTGCCGCTTGTAATCATGATATTTCGCCCAACCAGGTTAGCTGCACTATGCGGTCTTTTTTTTCCACCGCCACGAAATATAACCTGTTGTTTGATAGTCTGATAAGGTGCGCTGAATGAAAACTGTTTCTTTCTATCCTCAGTGATTGTCAGGCCCGCTGCAGCCATATCTACATGAGCTGCCTTGAGTTCAGGCATTATCTTATCAAACTGATCCGCCAGCCTTATTTCCAGTTCGACACCGAGATTGTTTGCAAATGCCCTGGCGAGTTCATACTCAAAACCACCCTTTCCCTGATTATCTTCGTAGTATGTAGTGGGGCCATTGAATGTGATGACGCGAAGTTTTCCTGCTGACAGTATTCGTTGAAGATGATTTTCATCCCAGGTGAATTCGAGAATGAGTACTGGGATTGATAGTAATACAGCAACCAGAATCCCGATTATTCGAATGCGCTGCAGACGTTTTTTTTGCTGGTTAGGTTCGCTCACGCTATTTTTGCGGGGATGTGAATTAAGGGTACCTCTATTAATTCATGAATTATCATATTGTGTCCAAAACCTGCCATCTCTGCGTTAAGAATCTTCGTAATAGCTAGCTGATAAGTGCGATCCTTGCCTTGATATGACAGGTTTTGAATCACAGTCTGACATATCCAGAATTAATAGAGGTACCCTTAAGCTAGTGAGTAGTAAAGGTACATTCTAATATGAGAACTTAGCACATGAGTAATCATGGGCAGAAATCTTTTTTTAGGCATAAAAAAGGCCATTGGTTGATGGCCTTTTTATTGGTCCTGTATTGTTTTACTAACTGCAGCCTTTCGGCCTTGGCAGACCGGCAATCTTGTTGGCACATTTTATCAGGCCGGTTGGAAATAGCGAGTAGATATATTTCTGATCGCTTCGATCTTTGCCATACTTTTTCTTCATTAGTTTTGAAAATGCGCGTGGCTCAGCGACTTTGCCGTTGTCGATAAAATATTCACGAGCTTCATGGATGATGACCCAGTGTTCTTGTGTGAGTTCTGGCACTTTTTCACTGACAGCTATTTTTTCAGCCAGCCCTTCACTCCATTCATCAGGACTTAGTAACCAGCCGGCTTCACTGAGCTCAATTATCTGTCCGTTTATTTCTGTTTGCATTGGTAAAACCCCAAAAGAATAATAGTTGACCAATTATATCAAGAATAAGCCGTGCAGTATAGAAGCCTATCCAGAATCAATAGAGGGATCCTTCAATCCTGAAACTTTTTCCTAATCTACTGGTACAGATCATAAACTCTCGCTAAAATCACGTCAGCATTTTTGAATTACTTGGAATGCTTTCTATGGCGGTGATGGTTGGCCCCCTTAACGACGATATGCTGTGAACCCGGTCAGATCTGGAAGGAAGCAGCCGCAGCAGCAGATTCGGGTGTTAGGGCAAGGCTGTCCTGATCCGCCACCATTCAGTGTTTTATGATGCTCTTGCAGGGTGCATCAGGATTGTTTCCGGATGTGTTATGTCATATAAGGTTCTTGCACGAAAATGGCGTCCAGGCAGCTTTAGTGATGTTATTGGTCAGCAGCATATACTCCAGTCCCTGTCACACGCTCTCGATACCGACCGGCTGCATCACGCTCTGTTATTTACCGGCACACGAGGTGTAGGCAAAACGACTATTGCGAGAATACTGGCCAAGGCGCTGAATTGTGAGCAGGGCATCAGTTCCACGCCATGTGGGAAATGTGATTCCTGCATAGCCATAGATGAAGGCCGTTATATTGATCTGATCGAGGTTGATGCGGCATCGAAAACTAAAGTCGATGACACGCGTGAATTACTGGATAACGTCCAGTATCTTCCTACCACCGGTCGTTACAAGGTTTATCTCATTGATGAAGTCCATATGCTTTCTCGAAGCAGCTTTAATGCGTTACTAAAGACACTAGAAGAACCACCGGAACATGTCAAATTTTTGCTGGCCACTACAGATCCACAGCAATTACCAGTCACGGTGTTATCGCGTTGCCTGCAATTTAATCTTAAGCGACTAAGTATTTTAGAAATAAAATCGCAACTCGTCCGCATCCTTGAGACGGAAAAGATAGAAAGCGATGATGTGGCGTTAGATTTACTGGCGACGAGTGCGGACGGTAGTATGCGGGACGGGCTTAGTCTGCTGGATCAGGCCATCGCTTTTGGTGCGGGTAAAGTGTTCGGTGAAGATGTCAGAAGCATGCTTGGCAGTATCGAGCAGCGCTACATCCATGCGCTGATTGAAAGTCTTGCGAATGATGATGCGGATGCTTTGTTCCATGCTATAGATGATGCAGCAGACCGCAGTCCAGATTTCATGATGGTATTGAATGAGATGCTTGGTATTTTATATCATCTTTCACTTGTTCAGCTGGCCCCAGCTATTATCGAACAACGCAGCCTGGACAGGGAATGGCTGGAAAAAACCAGCAACAAATTCAGTGCCGAACAATTACAACTGTTTTATCAGATATGTCTGACAGGTAAGAGGGATCTACCACTGGCACCTGATTCCAGAACGGGTTTCGAAATGCTGATGCTGAGAATGCTGGCTTTCCAGCCCGGCCCGACTGCACCGGCAGTTACTACTACTCACATTACAGACGGGACGCAAAGTGGGCACAAACCGCCGGTAAGTCATCGGCACGGTCGTCAGCATAGTAAGCAACACAATGGTCAGAAGCCTGTTGCCAGGCAATCACCCACGCAGGACAATACTGTTTATTCTCAATCCGAATCAGGTGCGAAGTCTCAAACTACGGCAGTACCTCTTGCTGGCAAAGACTGGGCAAGGTTGGCCAGATCACTTTCTGTGACGGGGCTTACAAAACAACTGGCTTTACATATGGCACCGGAAATTTGGGATAAAAAGCAACTTGAACTTGTTATTGATGCCGAACAGGAAGCAATCTATTCATCGGCAAGGGAAAAAGAGCTGATTCATGCATTGCAAAAAAAATTGGGTGGTAATATTCAGGTAAGCATACGAATTGATACCCCCGTGACTGAGACACCCGCACAGCAAAAACAACGACAGACCAGAGAACGCCAGCAGGCGGCAGAACAATCCATAATGTCGGACAAGTCAGTGACTAAAATGGTCGAGGCATTTGGCGCAAGTATTTCACCGGCATCAATCAGGCCGGTTCCTTAACATAATCAGGAGCATTAATATGAAAGGTGGTTTAGGTAATATAATGAAGCAGGCTCAGGCTATGCAGGAAAAAATGCAACAGGCACAGGAAGAACTGGCACATACTGAAGTAGAAGGCAGCGCCGGCGGTGGACTGGTAAGCGTTACCATGACCTGTCGCCACGATGTACGCAAGGTTGTTATCGATGACGAGTTACTGAGCGAGGAAAAGGCTGTACTTGAAGACCTGGTCGCAGCAGCGTTGAATGATGCAGTGCGCAAGGTTGAATCAACGACACAGGAAAAGATGTCCGGTATGACCGCAGGCATGGGATTGCCGGATGGAATGAATCTTCCTTTCTGATTTTTCCCGTTTATATGTCTACCGCCCATGCCATTGAAAATCTTAGAGCAGCGCTTGCCTGTCTACCCGGTGTCGGTCCAAAATCTGCTCAACGCATGGCATACTATCTGATAGAGCGAAACCGGGAAGGCGCGAGGGGAATCGCATCTGCACTTATGCATGCACTGGAATCAATACAACATTGCCGGCGCTGCAACAACCTCAGTGAAGCTGAACTCTGCCCTCTTTGTGCTTCACCGTCACGTAAGCACTCGCAACTGTGCATCGTTGAAACGCCGGCAGACCTTGAAGCCATAGAACAGACAGGAAGCTACAAGGGTTGCTATTTTGTACTGATGGGAACCATTTCTCCACTGGATGGTATCGGTCCTGATAATCTTGGTGTTGACCGTCTACTTGAAGTGCTGGAGGAATTTGTTATTGAAGAGATAATCCTGGCAACTAACCTCACCGCAGAGGGTGAAACGACAGCGGAATATCTTATCGACCTGCTTGCAGGAAAGGAGGTCGCCAGAGATATAAATATTACCCGCATTGCTCGCGGTGTACCGGTGGGTGGAGAGCTGGAATATATTGATCGCAACACGGTTGCACGTGCAATAAATGAGCGACAGAGAGTAGGGCAACCGGGAAAACCAGATTGAGTATATTTAGCTGCGGGTAACGTAATCGCTGAATTTGTAGAATGAATCCTTCAGCTACTTCACTACTTCATTCAGGCCGTTTTCATACAGATCTGCTTTTTGTATATTTTTACATCCATCATTTGTAAATAGCTGCTCATACGGCTATTGCTATCGAGGAGTTTCTTATCGTTTTATGTCTCTCCTGGAATCAGGGGCTCCTTAATGTTCACCTGAGGACTGAAGGTGCTTAATACGAATGGATGCCGGTGGATGAGAATCATAAAATGCTGAGTGGATCGGGTCTGGTGTAAGGGTATTGGCGTTGTCCCGGTACAGTTTAAGCAGGGCGCTGATCAGATCTCTGGCATCAGCATTTTCTTTTGCGTAGTCATCGGCCTCAAACTCGTGTTTGCGTGAGAACCACGCACTGACCGGGTGGATGAAAAACATGAACACGGGGCCTGTCATCATAAATAACATTAAGGCAGCGTGGTTTGAGGCGGTAGTCATTCCCAGACCCTGATAGAACCAGCCCTGCTGCATCAGCCAGCCGAGTAGCGCCAGCGCAAGCAGGCTGATGAGGAAAAATATACATATACGTTTGATAATGTGGTGGCATTTAAAATGTCCCAGTTCATGCGCCAGTACGGCCACAATTTCATCGGCACTGAGGGTATCTAGCAGGGTGTCAAAGAATACGACGCGTTTGGATTTCCCCAGCCCGGTAAAATAGGCGTTGCTGTGCGCTGATCGGCGCGAGCCATCGACAACAAACAATCCCTGAACCTTGAAACCGGTGCGTTGCATCAGTGCGGTGACGCTTTTGCTGACAGATTCATCTTGCAGTGGTTCAAATTTGTTGAACAAAGGTGCTATCCAGACAGGATAGATAACCATGGCAAGCAGATTGAAAGCCATCCAGATCAGCCACAGATACAACCACCAGAGTTTACCACTGGTCTGCATTAACCACAGGGCGACAAAGAGCAATGGCACGCCAATGATCAGAAAAAGAATGATTCGTTTGATTAAATCCGTAAAATACAGGGCAGGGGTGGTCTTGTTGAAGCCAAAGCGGGCTTCAAGTCCGAAGGTTTTATAAAGGGTGAACGGCATGTCCAGTACTGCACCAATGAATATTGTCGCAATAATGAAGAACACGCCAATCATCAACGGTTGCTCCAGCAGCTGCCGGCTCAGGTCATCAATTAGTTGCAGTCCACCGCCGAGGGTGAATACAAGCAGGATAAATGCTGAATAGAAGCCAGCAATCAATCCCAGACGAGTGCGTGCAATGGTGTAATCTGCTGCTTTTTGATGAGTACTGAGGTCAATCTGCTCACTGAAGGCATCAGGTACTGCATCACGATGTTGCTGTATATTCCGTATTTGACGTCTGCTTAACCAGAATTCAGTAATTAGCATTGCGGCTAGCGCGAAAAGAAAAAGAATGGTCAAAGTATTCATATATGTTTTTCTAACTTAATTATTGAGCAGTTCCAGGTTCCAGATTCCAGGTTTAAAGGCTCAAGACCTGGAATCTGGATCGTTGAACTTGAAACTATCTATTCCAGTAGACCGGATAATACATTATCCTTTCAGTCAAACTGATACTTTCCCCACGAAACGACAGGATATTTTTCTATGCCACAGGATCCCAATGCACTGGTCTGGATTGATCTGGAAATGACAGGTCTGGATCCGGATACAGACAGAATTATTGAAATTGCCACCATCATCACAGATTCAGATCTGAATGTTCTGGGTGAAGGGCCTGTCATGGCCATCCACCAGTCCGACGAATATCTTGACGGCATGGATGAATGGAATACCCGAACGCATGGTAAAACTGGCCTGACCGAACGGGTAAAAGCATCTAAAATTACAGAATTGAATGCGGAGAATGAAACACTGGAATTCATCCGTGAGTTTTGTCCACGCAACAAATCTCCCTTATGTGGCAACAGTATCTGTCAGGATCGCCGTTTTCTCTACCGTTATATGCCGCAACTAGAATCCTGGCTACATTACAGAAATCTTGATGTCAGCTCAGTGAAAGAACTGGCAAAGCGCTGGCACCCTGAGATCTATAATGGTTTCAGCAAGAAAAATACCCATATGGCACTGGATGACATCCGCGAGTCGATTGATGAACTCAAATATTTCAGGCGCACCTTCCTGAAGCTGAAATAAGTCAGGGCACAATTGTGATATGTGTGGTGTATCATTCCCTGTCTTTCTGCTGTGCTATGGCCCAGCCGATGTGTTCTGCAACTATCCCAGATGCTGATGGTAGTTTTTCTTCCAGTACTTTTACAATGACAGGGTCAAAAGCTGCATTACCCAGTGCAATAGCAATATTTCGCTGCCAGGGTCGATAGCCGATGCGTCGTATAGGAGAACCTTCCAGGTTTTTCATAAATTCGGACTCGTTCCAGCTAAATAGATCCAGCAGGGCTGTGTCATCCAGTCCGTGTCGAGGCTGAAAGTCAGCTTCTTTCGACAGCTTTCCAAAGCGGTTCCAGGGGCAGCAGAGCTGGCAGTCATCACAGCCATATATGCGGTTGCCGAGCAGCGGGCGGAGTTTTTCCTTTATGACACCCCTGTATTCAATGGTCAGGTAGGAGATGCACAGCCGGGCATCGACCTGATAGGGTGCGATGATGGCCTGTGTCGGGCAGATATCGATGCAGGTCTGACAACTGCCACAGTGTTCTTCAACGACGGTATCGATGGGCAAGGGCAGATCAGTATAGATCTCACCAAGAAAAAACCAGGATCCGGCCTTTCGGTTAATCAAATTGCTGTGCTTGCCGATCCAGCCTATACCTGCTTTTTCCGCCAGTGCTTTTTCAAGTACCGGGGCTGAGTCGGTGAAAACCCGGTAGTTAAACCCTTCCAGTCCGGCCTGGATACGCCGTACCAGTTTCTGCAGACGTGAACGTATCAGCTTATGATAGTCGCGTCCCAGGGCATAGCGTGAAATGTAGGCGCGATCTATTTTCTTTAGTTGACCTACGGCTGTTCTTACCACATGCGGCAGATAGTCCATGCGCACTGAAATGACACGAGTGGTTCCGTGGATCAACTCACCAGGCCGGCTACGTTTAAGGCCATGCCGGGCCATATATTCCATTTCGCCGTGATGATTCATGCTTAACCAGTTCTGTAGGTAATTTTCTGCTTTCTGCAGAGAGATATCCGTAATCCCTACCTGCTGAAAGCCCAGTTCCTGCCCCCACAGGCGTATTTGTTGTGCCAGATCAGCCAGTTCGACAGGTAATAGCTCATCAGCAGGATGTGTCTTGGGTTTCATTTGTCGTATGATACCGGCCATGGACTCTACTCAACAAAAATTATTTTCTGATATCGGTAAGCCTCGACAGGCTGATCTGGCAGAATGCCAGGGCTGGTTACCGGTTCGAGCCGAGGATTCACATAAGGGAAGTAATGGCAGGGTGTTGATCGCAGGCGGTGGATGGGCTATGGCCGGCGCTGCCTGTCTTGCAGGCTGGTCGGCGTACATTGCTGGGGCGGGGTTGGTAAGAATTGCCTGTATTCCTGATAATGTGACTGCAATTACCGCTTGTCGTCCTGAATTACTGGTGAGTGGCATTCACGCGACGAAACAGCTGAAAAACCTATTTCTGCAATCTGATGTTGTTGCCCTCGGGCCGGGCCTGGGACAGAGCGGCTGGTCACGAAATATGTTTGAGTATTTTCTTGAGCACAGAAGTCCCGATATCATTGATGCCGATGGCCTGAATCTGCTGGCGAAATCACCTGAAAGAAGACAGCACTGGATATTAACACCGCACCCCGGTGAGGCGGCAAGGCTGCTTCAGTGCCAGATACGTGACATTCAGGCAGACAGAGTTGCAGCGATTAAGGAACTCGTAAAACAATATGGTGGCATCTGCATCCTGAAGGGAAAAAATACGCTGTTAGCTACTAATAAAGGGGAGCTGTGGACCTGTCCATACGGCAATGCGGTGCTTGCTGTGGCAGGGACAGGTGATGTGTTGACGGGATTGCTGGCTGGGTTTCTGGCACAGGGCATGGCAGCAGAAAAGGCTGCAGTGACCGCTGTAGTATTACATGCCTGTGCCGGGGATGTTCATGCTGCCGAGCATGGAGGTGCTGGCATGCTGGCTTCTGATTTAATGCATCCCATACGACGATTAAGAAATGGTTATTCAGTGTAGCGTTGCTCCTACGAAAATCGGTAAGAAAATAGAATGAATAAAGGTGTATCTGATGAGCTTGTTCTTTCATTAGAAAATGTCGAAGCCACAGAGAAACTGGGGGCTGTGCTGGCCGATGTAATACCAGAAGGCGTGCTTGTATTTTTAACAGGTGACCTCGGTACCGGTAAGACTACTCTGGTTCGGGGGGTGCTAAGAGCTCTGGGGTATCAGGGAGCGGTAAAAAGTCCAACCTATACTCTGCTTGAGGAATACTCTCTTTCTGGCAGGGAAATCATACATTTTGATCTTTACCGTCTCATCGACCCGGAGGAGCTCGACCTTATCGGTATAAGAGACTATTTCAATGGTAAGACCCGCTGTTTTGTTGAATGGCCTGACCGGGGAAGGGGTTATTTACCGCCTGAGGATCTGGTGATACGGATTTCACACAGGGTAACTGGGCGAGAGGTCAGGATATCTGCCGCAAGCGACAGTGGCAGAGAGATAATTGGGTCTATTCAGACTGCACTTTGTCAAGGATCCGGTTAACAGCAGTCTCCCATTCTGAAAATTCTTTATTCATCTTTATCTTCGGGAAAAATTCATTCAGTTTTGCCGGATTTAAAGTGACAAGGATGGTTTCATCACCTTCGGCAAAAATGGTGATTTTCAGCGGCAGGAAGGGAATGAGCTCAGGCTGCCTTTTCACGATGTCATGCACCGTCTTTTCTTTCATGAAGAAAACTATCCGGTATTCTGCCGTTTTATAGCCAGATGCGGCCAGTCCTACATCGACGCGTTGAACACGGGTAACCTTAAAGCCTTCTTCAGCAATGGCGGTCTGCAGGGTATTCATGGCTTCCGGGAAAGACGCACTGACACGACGCATAATCAAATCGTCGGCGATAGCAGATAGTGGAATAGTCAACGTAACAAGTAAAATACTGACGAGTAATTTGCGATAATTATTCACATCAGTGCCTCATCAATCATTCCTTCGTAGACTGATTTTAATTCTGTGCACATATTGTCAAGTTCACTATTGTTAAAGATTTCGCTCATTCGTTTGGGGTTGATATACATCACTAAAACTTTGTCGCCATGTTTGACAACGGTAACACGGCATGGGAGAAATAATCCTACACGTGGATCAATCTTAAGGGCCCGATCAAGGATATTGAAGTTGCAGGAATAGATGATTACCTGTTTCTTGTCTTCTTTTCCCTTTTCAGTCAGGCCTGTGTCCAGATTTTGAACACGGATCAGGCGAAAATTCATGCTGACAACAGCATTTTTCAGGCTATTAACTGTTTCATCAAGTGAGTATGGGGACTCTTTAATAATGACAGGCGGTTCGTCCTTTTTGCTATTCGCGCTGGCGGTCGTTTGTGTTTCAAAAGAACGGATGTAGGCTACGATGTCATCGATGTCTTTTTCACTTAGACCTTTGTCGAGAAACGATACCATTGGTGTGCCCTTTCTACCTTTGATGAGAGTCCTTTTAATCATCTCATCTGGGGCTGAGGCGAGAAATCCTGTATTGTTCAGGGCTGGCGCAAGTATAGGTTGGCTACGGGGGCGAGACATAGTGACACCTGTTCCTTCGCCTCCTTTACCTGATTTACCGTGACAGGACGCACATTGTGCCTGAAACAGCTTTTCACCATTTATTGCATTCCCCCTGACTGGCTGCGTCGAGTAATTGGGTGGCAGGTTGTCAGACCAGGTTCTTATAAAATGGATAATAGAATCAACTTCATCATCGCTAAGATTCTTAAAAGCGGGCATGATCCGGCCAGGGCGGCCTTTTCTGATAGTCTTGAAAAAATAGTCATTGGATGCCGTTGCCAGAAAATCAGGCAATGACAGCGGCACGCCCACGCCACCGTTGCCATCATAACCATGACAGGCTGCACAATTCTGCACATATAGGTGCTGGCCATCATCCGCTGCATAACTAACCGATGACAACATGATGAAGAAGGCCGAAATGATAATTCTGAACATTTACCTAACCTCGTAACTCTGATAGCGGTTATTATATGTCTAAAATTAATTACAGACATTGATCATTGTCAAAAAAGTAAGTACCTGGGGATCTCTGATTTTTTCTGGACGAAGCAGGTTGTGATTAAAATGTTCATTTGTGAGACTTATACGCATGAAAAAATGTGCCGTCATACTTGAGAATGCGGGTAACCAGTAAGTCTTTTGGTTTATATCAATATCAATTCACTGAATTCCGGCATTCACAGGTATGATGAGTTTGTGGGGCAACAGTGAGCATCAATATTTTATGAAGCAGTTTATTTTATTCCTTATTAGTATCAGCCTGTTGCTCCCACTATTTGCTACTTCATCAGCCAGTGTCAGTGTAAAGAATCTGCGTGTATGGAATGCCCCGGATAATACGCGCGTAGTCCTTGATCTGAGCAGCAGTATAGATTACAGGATTACGCCTTTTTACAATCCGGACCGAATTGCCATCGATATTAAAAATGCCAGGCTAAGTAAAGGCATTCCACATGAGATTAAAAATAACCCCTACATTAAACGCTTTCGCTACGGAAATTATTCGAAAAACATCACTCGTATTGTCCTTGATCTGAAAAAACCTGTTCGCGTGAAGAGCTTCACGTTGAAGCCGAACAATGTTTATGGTTATCGGCTGGTGGTGGATTTGTTTGATAAAAAAAAGACGGTTGCAGCAAAGATCATTCGTCCTCCAGCAAAACGCACGGGTATTGTTACTATAGCCATTGATGCCGGTCATGGCGGTGAAGACTTCGGCGCTTCAGGCAAGAAGAAAACGCGTGAGAAAAAGATAGTTCTGTCTATTGCAAAGGAACTTAAAAAACTTGTTGATAAGGACCCTGCCTTACGATCGCATATGACGCGTACGGGTGATTACTATGTGTCACTGAGAAGGCGTACAAAACAGGCACGAAGGGCCAATGCGGATCTTTTTATTTCTATCCACGCCGATGCCTTTCGTCGTTCATCAGCACGCGGCGCAGCGGTATTTACCTTATCCAATAGTGGTGCAAGCAGTGAGACAGCGCGCTGGTTGGCAAACAAGGAAAATGCCGCTGATCTGGTGGGTGGTGCATCAATCAGTGATCGCGAGGATGTCGTAGCCGGAGTGCTGCTGGATATGCAGATGGACAAAACCCTGGAATATAGTCTCAGTTTTGGTGGACAGGTGCTGAAAGAAATGCGAAAAATCACAAAACTGCATAGCAAGACAGTACAACAGGCGGGTTTTGTTGTCCTCAAGTCACCGGATATACCTTCTGTACTGATAGAAACCGGTTTTATTTCCAATCCATATGAAGAGCGCAAGCTGAAAAGCCGCAAATACCAGAAACAGGTTGCCACGGCGATCTATAAAGGCATAAAGCAATTTATCAGTCATGAAAAAGTCGCATTCATGAAACCCGCGTCGACAAGGAAGTAAGCTGATGGAAAACAGCGAGGGAATTAACCAACCACCGACTATTCGCCAGTTGCCAAATCAGCTGGTGAATCAGATTGCAGCGGGTGAAATTGTCGAGCGACCTGCATCCATACTTAAAGAACTGCTGGAAAACAGTCTGGATGCCGGCGCAAAAAAAATCGTAGTCGAACTGGAGCATGGTGGATTGCGACGAATCTCAGTGCGTGATGATGGCCATGGTATCCGTCACGATTGCCTGACACTGGCAATGGGCAGGCATGCCACCAGCAAGATCCAGAATCAGAATGATCTGGTCAATGTAATGACCATGGGGTTTCGTGGTGAAGCTCTGCCCAGCATGGGTTCGGTATCCCATATGACTATTACCAGTCGTGTACTGGGTAGCGAGTACGCCTGGAAACTTGTCTGTGAAGGCAATGAAGACCTTCCTGCTCCTGAGCCTGCGGCTCATCCTCAGGGTACCAGCATTGAAATCTGTGATCTTTTCTATAATACCCCTGCACGACGTAAGTTTCTGCGTACAGAGAAAACTGAATACAAACACCTGGATCGTCGTTTTCTTGAGCAGGCCCTGGCTCGGCCCACCGTTAGCTTCCGACTTTTCCATGACGGACGGGCCGTGTACTCGATGGAGGCTGCTGAAGATGGGGTGGGGCGCAACAAGCGTTTGGCCAATGTGTTGGGCAAAGAGTTCATCGAAAATTGTTTTTTTATTGATCAGCAAATTGGTGAACTGCGCGTGCATGGCTGGTTTTCACAGCCTGCCTACTCAAGGAGCCAGCGGGATCAGCAGTTTTTCTACGTAAACCAGCGTTATGTTCGGGATAAGCTTCTGATGCATGCAGTGACTCAGGCCTATCGGGATGTGCTGCACCATCAGCGCCAGCCTGCTTTTGTTCTGTTTCTCGGTTTGCCGCCGGATCAGGTTGATGTCAATGTACATCCGGGCAAACATGAAGTCAGGTTCCGTGAGGACAGGCAAATCCACGGTTTTATTTCCCAGTCACTGAAAAAGGCACTGACCGATACCCGTCCTGGTGCAATGCCTGTAAATCCATCCTCAGATTTGACGCCAGCAAATAGAGGAACGTTTCAATTTGCCCAACACCGATTCGATTCGGCAGACAGGCCATTTTCTGTACAGGAGCAGATGGCAGGACTGGAAAAACTCTATTTTGATGCAGGTAATGCAGATTCTACTAAAATGGGAGAAGAAGGCGGACAGGGTGTTACCGAAGATCAGCAGGCAAATGAATTTCCCTTATCTGATTTTCCGTTAGGGTTTGCCCTTGCACAGCTGCAGGGTATTTACATACTGGCAGAGAATGAAAAGGGCCTGGTCATAGTCGATATGCACGCAGCGCATGAGCGAATCAGCTATGAAAAACTAAAGTCCCAATTCGATAAAGAGCAGCTGGTTAGACAGCCCCTACTAGTTCCGGTCCACCTGGCCTTAAGTCAGGAAGAGATATCTATATCAGAAATAAATATTAGTTATTTCAATAAGATTGGCATTGATATTGAAGTAATTACTGAGACAAGTGTCGTGATTCGCAGTGTACCTGAGATGCTTGCCAGGGCGGATATCCCAACCTTAATTCGGGACATTCTGTCGGATCTCGCCCAACATGGCCGCTCTAGCAGAATGGGAGACTACATTAATGAAATTCTCTCTACCATGGCCTGTCATGGTTCAGTAAGGGCGAACCGCTTGCTGACCAGAGAAGAAATGAATGCACTGTTACGGGAAATGGAGCAGACCGAACGCAGCAACCAGTGTAATCATGGGCGACCGACCTGGAAGCAACTCACTATTAGAGAGCTGGATAAAATGTTTATGAGGGGGCAGTGAAAAGAAGTTCCAAGATCCAAGTTCCAAGATCCAGGTCTTGGGTCTTTAAACTTGGATCTTGGAACTTGGATCTTGGAACTTGAAACCCGAAACTAACAAACCAACCACAATCTTCCTGATGGGCCCAACTGCCGCTGGCAAAACTGGCATGGCTATGCGGATTGCAGATACTTTACCTGTCGGTTTGATCAGTGTTGATTCCGGGCAGGTTTATCGTGGGATGGATATCGGTACTGCAAAGATCACGGCGAAGGAAATGATGGACTACCCGCATGCCCTGATAGATATACGTGAGCCTTCCGAACCCTATTCAGCGGATGAGTTTCGTACTGATGCCTCGCAGTTGATGAATGACTTTCAGGTTCAGGGCAGGGTTCCATTGCTGGTGGGGGGAACCATGTTTTATTTTCGGGCGCTGCAGTATGGTCTGCCGGATTTGCCTGCAGCAGATGAAGCTGTGCGGGAAAAACTGCTGCTTGAGGCGAAAGAAGACGGTTGGCAGGCCCTGCATGATCGACTGTCTGAGATAGACCCTGAATCCGCGGTGCGGATAAATCCCAATGACAGGCAGCGAATACAGCGTGCGCTTGAAATCTACCAGCTTAGCGGCGTCACTCCTACGCAACACGTCAGGAACAGCATGCAGGAGATTCCGTGGAAAATTATCAAAATTGGGATATGGCCGTCTGTGAGAACCCTGCTGCATGAAAATATTGAAAAAAGGCTGAGCCAGATGTTCGAACAGGGTTTTCTTGATGAAGTAAGGGTGTTACAGGCACAGGGGCTGGATAGCAGCCTGCCTGCCATGCGTACAGTAGGATACCGTCAGGTTCTGGAGCATCTTGATGGAAAAACCAGTTATGAAGAAATGCGACTGCGCTGTCTTTACAGCACACGTCAACTAGCAAAACGACAGCTAACCTGGCTCAGGAATGATCCAGGGCTGAAGTGGTTTGACAGTAAAGATGAAGATTATCCTGAAAAAGTCTTGGAATTTATTCGGAAAAAGACTAGTGTTTAGGCTCTCGCCTGCTGATAATATGCATACATTACACAGAGTGTGTAAGGCTAGCAAAGGGAGAGGAGATGAGGGGGGGGACTTAACTTACTTTTCGGAACCTGGCCGAAGCTAACGTGTCGGTGTGATGGTCCCCGAGAAATCTTTTCTAGTCACGGGATGCGAGCTTATGGAAGGTAGAGCAAAATCCTGGGCAACACTGAAAACAATAAATAATTATTAAGGAGTAACAAAATGTCACAAACAAAAGGGCAAACACTACAAGACCCATATCTAAATGCACTCCGTAAGGAAAGGGTACCCGTTTCTATTTTCCTGGTGAATGGTATTAAGTTGCAGGGGCAGATAGAATCCTTCGATCAATTCGTCGTGCTACTAAAAAATACAGTCAGCCAGATGATTTACAAACACGCCATTTCAACGGTAGTGCCTTCTCGAGCAGTAAAACTCCAACTCGATGAGTCGGATAGTGCCGGTAATCAGTGAACTGACAGAAGATTCAAGACAACGATCTATAGCAGATCTATCGATAAATGATGGTGCAGAACCGGCCGTCCTTGTACACATTCATTTTAACCGCCAGCGTGATGAGGAATCTCTCGCGGAGCTGGATCTGCTTGCCCGTTCTGCTGGCGCCTTGCCGGTAGCACGGGTTACTGGTAGTCGGCGAAGTCCGGACCCTGCGTTATTTGTCGGCAAGGGCAAGGCTGAAGAGATACGCCGGATACTGAAAGATTCCGGCGCAGAGCTGGTGCTGATCAACCATATCATCTCACCGGTACAGGAAAGAAACCTCGAACGTGCCCTGGAGTGCCGTGTTATTGATCGCACTGGCCTGATTCTGGATATCTTTGCTACAAGGGCGGAAAGTCACGAAGGGAAGTTACAGGTAGAGCTTGCCCAGCTTCGTTATTTATCGACACGTTTGATCAGAGGCTGGACCCACCTTGAGCGGCAGAAAGGTGGCATAGGCCTCAGAGGGCCGGGTGAAACCCAGCTGGAAACCGACCGTCGATTACTGGGTCAGCGGATTAAATCCCTGCGAACGCGTCTGGAAAAGGTCAGAAAACGCCGCTCACAACGGCGTAAAGCCAGAAAGAAGATACCTGTCTCAACAGTTTCTCTTGTGGGGTACACCAATGCTGGAAAATCATCAATTTTCAATTATTTGACCGGCGCCGGGGTGTATCAGGCCGATCAGCTGTTTGCTACTCTGGATCCGACCATGAGACGTCTGGATCTACCAAATGCCGGACATATTATACTGGCCGATACCGTTGGATTTATTAGCCACCTGCCGCATACTCTGGTAAAGGCCTTTCATTCTACGCTGGAAGAGGTCAGCGATGCGGCTTTACTGCTGCACGTTGTAGATCGCTCATCCGATCGCAGAAGTGAAAATATCGAACAGGTGAATGAAGTCCTGAAGGAGATTGATGCCGCCGATATTCCTGTCATCATGATTTTTAACAAAGTAGACCTGGTGGATCGTGAGGCAGGTCTGGAAAGAAATAAGGATGGCGTTATAACTAAGGTCTGGCTGTCAGCTAGTACCGGTGAAGGAATGGAGTATCTGCAGCAGGCAGTGGATGAGCATTTCAGCCGTTTACGTTTTCGCCAGACCATTACAGTTCCTGTAGCAGAAGGCGCTTTGCGCGCGAAAATATTCCAGCGATTCAGTGTCCTGCATCAGTCTATGCATGAAAATGGAGACTGGGAAATGGAAATAGAGGGAAGCCAGGCAGATATGGCCTGGCTGCATCGGGAGACGACAGACTAATGATTCGAGACGTAGGATACGGGACGAAGGATCAGAGGCTTCATCTTCTTTAACCGCATAGCGTAAATCTCGGGTGGCTTGCCCCCGAGCTGGATAGTGTAAACTGGGTGTTTTCCCAGTTTGCATTATCCTGTTTATGGAACTTCAGAGAAATACGCATCATGTATACTGCTTATGGACAAAAAGTTATTTCGTTAAGTCTATTGGTAATGCGGATGAAAAGACAATTTGGAAGTATGTCCAGAATCAGTTGATAGAACTTGATAGAAAAGAAGAACCAGCTAAGCGATGGGAGCTGTTTAAAACTCGGTAGCTTGCTGCCGAGATATTTATCCTTAATCCCGAGTCCTTCGTCTTTTTTCATTTTTTTAACTATGCCACAGCGGGAATTCAAGATAGAATCCCTCTCCCTTGAATAGTAAATTAGGAGTGACCCAAGCTATGCCATGGAATCAGCCTGGTGGCTCAGACGGAAAAGACCCCTGGGGAAACAGGAATAACCAGGACGGTCCGCCGGATCTCGACGAGATCGTGAAAAATCTTCAGAAGAAATTTAGCAGCCTTTTCGGTGGTGGTAAAGGAAGCGGCAGTGATACTGGCAGCGGTGGTGGCGATGGTAAATCGTTTGGTTTAGCTGGTGTGCTTGTGGTACTGGTTTTATTAGTGGGTGCCTGGCTGGCTACCGGTATTTATACTATCCAGCAGGGTGAAACTGGCGTGATATTGCGATTTGGAAAATATCAGGAAGTGACCTCTGCGGGGTTGCACTGGCGTTTTCCAGCACCAATAGAAACAAAAATTGTTGTCAATACGGGAAAAGTACAGACGGTTGAAGTCGGTTATCGTTCATCGCCAAATGGTTCCAGACAAACAGTACAGCGAGAATCATTGATGCTGACAGAAGACGAAAATATTATTGATATTGCCTTTGCCGTTCAGTACCGAATTTCTAGTCCCACTAATTTTCTTTTCAATGTCAGCGACAGGATGGATGTCCTGGTTCGTTCAACTACTGAAGCTGCTGTCAGGGAAGTCGTCGGAAAAACTACAATGGATGATGCCATTACCAGTGGCCGATCAATCGTAGGCAGCAAGACCCGTGAAATATTGCAAAATATACTTGATCGTTACAAATCCGGCATTGAGATCGTGTCAGTAGATATGCAACATGCCTTACCTCCACAGGAAGTAAAACCTTCCTTTGATGATGCGGTAAAGGCTCGTGAAGATGAAGTGCGATACAGGAACGAAGCAGAAGCCTATAGCAATGACATCATACCCAGGGCTAGAGGTAAAGCGGCGCGCATAGATCAGGAATCTGAGGCCTATAAGGCAACGGTTATTGCTCAGGCCACGGGTGAAGCCTCACGCTTTAGCAGCATTCTCAAAGAGTTTAAGGCTGCTCCAGAGGTGACACGTGAACGCATGTATATTGAAGGCATCGAAAAAGTCCTCAGTGGCAGTAATCTTGTAATGGTTGATCAGAAGAACAGTAATAACATTATGTACCTGCCGCTGGATCGTTTACTGAATCGTTATGAATCTAAGAATGTCAATATATATGACAGTATACAAGGTGATTCATTGAATAAAGTAAAAAAGAAAATTGATGAATTCCGGCCGCGTGGTGGCCGGGCTAGCCGTACAGACAGGAGATAGCGCATGTTTTCAAAATTATCAATAATAGCTATTATCCTGTTCGTGTTGGCATTGGTTGCGTCAGGAATCTTTTATACTGTTGATGAACGCGAAAGAGCCATCGTATTCAAGTTTGGCGAAATAATTCGTGCCGATGATAAACCTGGTCTGCGCGAAAAAGTTCCACTTATCAATAGTGTAAAGTACTTTGATGCACGGATACAAACCCTGGATGCAGAGCCAGAGTTGTACTTCACGATAGAGAAGAAAGGCCTGGTCGTCGATTCATTTGTAAAATGGCGGATTGTTGATACAAAACTTTATTTTGTATCTGTGGGTGGCCTGAAAAGCTCTGCCAGTAAACGATTGAGCCAGTTGACCAATGATGGACTTAAGACCGAATTTGGTAAGCGCACCGTGACCGAAGTCATATCAGGTGATCGTAGCATGATAATGAAAATCGTGCGGGAAAATACCAATCGTGAAGCGGAAAAGTATGGCATCGAAGTTATTGATGTACGTCTGAAACGTGTAGATCTGGTGAAGGAAATCTCCCAGTCTGTTTATGACCGAATGGAAGCAGAACGTGAAAGGGTAGCCAAAGACTATCGGGCCCGCGGTGCGGAAGCTGCAGAACGTCTGCGTGCTGATGCAGATCGTAAGTCACAGATCATTGTTGCCAATGCTGAGCGAGATGCCCAGATCAAGCGTGGTGAAGGTGATGCTGAGGCTACACGTATTTATGCTGAAGCCTATTCAAAGGATGCAGAGTTTTTCTCTTTTTATCGTAGTTTGGAAGCCTATAAAAATACCTTTAAAGATAAGAATGCGATGATGATAGTTGATCCGGAAAGCGAATTTTTCAAGTATTTTAAGAGCCCGGCAAAATAACTGAGCAAAAAAAGTAAATGGCCTGGTATGACTTCTTTACAGCAATTGCCTTGATGCTGATTTTTGAAGGAATACTGCCTTTCCTTAATCCCGACCGCTATCGCAAGATGCTGGAGATGATGGAGAAGATCAGCAATAACCATTTGCGAACAATGGGCCTGATTGTAACGGTAGTCGGTGTAGTACTGCTGACCCTGGTTCGTGCCGGGTCCGGATCCTGACGTTGTGTCATGAGTAATTCAAATCCATCTTTGAGCAACGGAGACCGCTGGTTGCTGCCAGTTGGTGTCGAAGAAACACTGCCGGTAGAGGCAGCACGAATAGAAAGACTGCGCCGTATAGTGCTGGACTTACTTGATAGCTGGGGCTACGACCTGGTGATGCCACCGTTGATGGAATATCTTGATTCCCTGCTCACAGGGGCAGGGCATGGCCTGGAGATCGAGACCTTTAAACTGACGGATCAGATGAGCGGAAGGATGATGGGTGTGCGTGCGGACATGACGCCCCAGGTTGCCCGCATCGATGCCCATTACTTACACAATGATGGTGCAAACCGTCTTTGTTATTTAGGACCGGTGCTGCGTACTCGTCCAGACTGTCTGGGCTGTTCGCGTGTCCCGTTACAGCTCGGAGCCGAGTTGTTCGGTGTGAAAAGCTATCGTGCCGATATTGAGATTGTGGAGCTGCTGGTAGAAACACTGCATGATATTGGGTTAGAAAATCTCCATGTAGATCTTGGCCACATGGGTATATTTCAGGCACTGGCAGCAGCAGAGGATCTGGATGCTGAGACACAGGGTCACCTGGTCAAAGTCATAAGCAGTCGTGCCGGGGATGATGTAGCACAGCTTTGCCAGGCACTGGGTTTGTCAGGAGAAGCTTCAGAGCTATTTATCTCAATGACAGATAGTAGTGGTGAGGTAGATAGTCTGCCCGGGGTAGTAGAAAAATATACTGCCGCCTCAGAAGAGGTGAAGGCAGCTGTTCAAAATTTGTCACGCATTGCATGTTCTTTGAAAAAGCGCCTGCCAGCTACACGCCTCTACTATGATCTTGCTGAGTTGAAAGGAAAGAGTTACCACAATGGTCTGGTTTTTTCTGTCTACACTCAGGGTTCTGGCCGGGCGATAGCAAATGGCGGACGCTATGATGATATTGGCATTGATTTTGGCAGGGCCAGACCGGCAACAGGCTTCAGTCTTGATCTGCGTGCAGTGTCAGGGCTGATCAAACAATCTGATACAGATGCGACAGCTTCGTATACGACTATTTGTGCACCGGATGACGATGATCCTGCCCTTTTTGATGTAGTTAAACAGTTGCGTCAGGATGGCAGGCGAGTCGTTTTTTATTATGACAAAGAACAAGCCGATAATGATTATAAAAATGCGGCTAATCTGGTCCGGCAAGCTGGCAAGTGGATAGTGCAATAAGCAACCAAATATCTTTATTTTGAAAGTACAAAAGGTTATATGCGGGGATAGTTATGGGTAAAAGTATTGTTCTGATAGGGACTCAATGGGGTGATGAAGGCAAGGGTAAGATAGTTGACCTGCTGACAGATCGCGCCGATGCAGTGGCACGTTTTCAGGGTGGCCACAATGCTGGTCATACCCTGGTAATAAATGGTGAGAAGACCGTTCTACACGTTATTCCATCGGGTATTCTTCGAGAAAATGTCGACTGTCTGATTGGTAATGGTGTCGTTTTATCGCTGGCGGCGATGGAAAAGGAATTACGGCAAGTCGAAACAAAAGGAATCGATGTTCGCTCGCGCGTAAAGGTTTCAGATGCGGCGCCTATCATCCTGCCACACCATGTTGCACTGGATCAGGCACGTGAAATTGCCCGGGGTAACAGGGCCATTGGTACAACAGGGCGCGGTATCGGACCAGCCTATGAAGACAAGGTTGCCCGTCGTGGTTTGCGTGTAGGTGATATGGCAAACCAGACCGCCTTTGCAGAAAAATTGCGCCATGTGATGGAATATCACAACTATATGCTTGAGCATTACTTCAAGCACGAAACCGTCGATTTTCAAAAATCCCTGGATGACACCCTGGCACTGGGTGAAAAACTAAAGTCTGTGATCGCAGATGTACCAGCCTTACTCGATAAATATCGCCGTGATGGAAAATCCATCATATTTGAAGGCGCGCAGGGTATGTTGCTGGACATCGATCACGGAACCTACCCATATGTCACATCCTCCAATACCGTTGCCGGCAATGCCTCCAGCGGCACTGGGGTAGGGCCCTCTACACTGGATTACACACTTGGCATCGTCAAGGCCTATACTACCCGCGTCGGCGGCGGCCCATTCCCAACGGAGTTGTTCGATGATGATGGTGACGGCAATCACATGGGCATCAAAGGTATCGAGTTTGGCGCCACCACAGGCCGCAAGCGCCGTTGCGGCTGGCTTGATGCTGTAGCCCTTAAGCGCTCACGTCAGGTCAATGGTTTTACGGGGCTGTGTATCACCAAGCTTGATGTGCTTGATGGTCTCAACACCCTTAAAATTGCGACAGCCTATAAGTTTGATGGTGAGATAATTCATGATACACCGGGTGATGCTGATCGTCTGGAACGTTGTGAACCAGTTTATGAAGAAATAGATGGCTGGTCAGAATCTACAGCAGGGGCGAAGTCATATGATGAACTGCCAGTCAATGCCAAAAACTACCTCAATCGCATAGAGGAACTGGTCGAAGCGCCGATTGATATTATTTCGACCGGGCCTGATCGTGATGAGACGATAGTGCTAAGGCATCCATTTGATTAGTAAGAATTAAAGGGATCAATTAAAGGGGTCGGAGTCGAAGTGCAACTTTGACTCCGACCCCTTTAATTGATCGCGCCGAGGAGGATGTTCCTACAAAATATCATTGAACAATCGCAGAAAAAACGCCTATCTTCAGACAGGACAGATTACCTGCCATGATGCAGATGGCCGCGATATTACCTGTGGTGGAAGCGGTCAGGATGGTGAGCTGCAGCTCGGTGCTGTATGGCCAGAACCACGATTTGAAACTGAAGAAGATACCGTCATAGATCTGCTGACTGGTCTCATTTGGCCCCTCAACGCCAACCTCGCTGAATTTCCCCTAAGCTGGCAGGAGGCGCTCGATTATATTTCCGAGATGAACTGTGATCTACTGCTTGGTTATGATGACTGGCGCCTGCCTAACCGCCGAGAACTGCGTAGTTTGATCAGCCATCAGACAAGGCGGCCGGCACTTCCTGTCAATCATCCATTTATAAATGTATTTCTGAACTGGTACTGGAGTTCGACCACCGCGGTTATCAATCCATCCCATGCCTGGTATGTCAATATGGATGGCGGGCGTATGTTCTATGGAGGCAAAGACCAGTCATTTATGCTGTGGCCAGTACGTGGGCAGGGCAATGGTGTGCTTTCTGCTACCGGACAGATAGCTTGCTATAATGAGACTGGAGATGTTATTGACTGTGCAGAGACTGGCCAGGATGGCGAATACTCAAGCGGCCGCTTTTGCTGCTCTCCACGTTTTGAAGTCGATCAGAAGGGCGTAGCAGATAAATTGAATAATCTATGTTGGCGGCAGGCTGCCGACCTTTGTGGGCCAGTAAGCTGGCAGAAAGCGCTGGCTGAAGTCGAACAGATGAATCAGTCGGGTGACTTGCCTTACTGGCGCTTGCCCAATATCAATGAACTGGAGTCGTTGATTGACTGTGCTACACACAGCCCGGCGCTGACGTTAGGACATCCTTTCGATAGCCTGCAAGATATCTATTGGTCGTCAACCACCAGCCTCTATGAACCCGATTGGGCCTGGGCGCTTTATCTGGACAAAGGTGCGGTTGGTGTTGGTATGAAGATGCATGCTAAGTTTCACGTTTGGGCAGTGAGAGATATATCTAAGGAACCTCTGATTAATTCTGGACGAAGTAGCTTGCGATCTAAAATATTCAGGTTTGAGGCGTAAATCGCACGTAATAGCTAGCTATTGCGAAGGTTTGCAACGAAAAAACTGGATATTTTAGGCGTAAAATACGAGTTCATGAATTGATCAGAGGTTCCCTAAGGAAGTTCTAATAAATTTATAGAAACCCGTCATTGTCATTGCGAGCGAAACGCGACAATTTCATATAATATGAGCAAGCCCTCAGCTCAGAGATTGCATCATCACTACGTTTCTCGCAATGATGAGCCTCATTAAGGAGATTACATGAATAATATTAAATTACAGTTTCTTATTCTGACTGGATTGCTACTGGTTTCTATAAAAGGATTTGCGGTCTCTGTACCGCCATCTGTTAGTGCCCAATGGCTGGTTGAGAACCTGCAACAGCCCAACCTGGCAATCATCGAAGTATCCAATGAAGAGGAATTTATATTTAATGGCCATATTCCCGGTAGTGTGTCTACCAGTAAGACCGTCTGGCGTTATGTCGACAACGATGGTTCGATAGTTCATCTGCCGATTGAAAAACTGGCTGAAAAAATACGCAAGCTTGGTATTAATGATAAGGACGGTGTGGTGCTCTATTACAAAGGGAATAATACCGATGAGATACTCGGCGCTTACTACCTGTTCTGGTTATTCCATCTGCTGGGTCATACCAACGTCGGCGTACTGGATGAAGGCTGGGTTGGCTGGATGAATGCCAAAGGCCCCATAGCAACAGATACTGAAGAGATAAAAGTGGGTGATTTCGTTGCCAGGTCATTACTTGCACTAGAAATATCTACCGATGAATTAAACGAAATACGTGAATATTACCTGCTTGTCGATGGTCGGCCGGAATCTCACTTTGCAGGCCTGACCCGGTTTCCGGCCAATCCGCGATATGGACGTATCCCCGGTTCTGTCAATCAGCCATGGCAGGATTACATTCGCAGGACTGACGATGGCCGTTATTATGCGAAACAGCCCAAAATACCCCGATTATTAGCTCGGCTGAAGCTTGATCCGTCAGCTCCCATCTTGTTGACCTGCCTTGGTGGTACCGGGTCAGCATTCAATTATGCTGTCTTCTATGCAGCCGGCTACCATAATATGCGTGTGGATGATGCTGGTTTGCGACGCTGGAATACTCGCCGGTTACCGTTGGAGAACACTGAGCTCCATAAACTAGAGAAGAAGGAACAATAAAACTCAGGGATGTTTCACGATTTGTATTATTTCTGAATATGTTGACAGATCCTGTAATGTTGTTGTCATGCAATCTTTCACCAGGTAGTTGCGTAAATGAATGGCGTGAGTATTTAGCAGGGAATTAAGTAAACCAAGCAGGAACAGACATGAGCCAGTCAATCAAGGCATATATACGTACAGTCGCCCTAAGCAGCATGCTTATAAATGTCGCTGCAGCTGATGACATGATGACGACCTATCAGCTGGCCGTCGAACAGGATCCGGTATACCAGGCTGCTGTCAACACCTACAAAGCTGAACAGGCGACTCTGGGCATTGCCCGTGCTGCTTTATTGCCTTTTCTAGAGGCTAATGCAGGAACAGCAAAGCGCAGCCAGAAAGTGACCAGTCGGATTAATATTCCCGGTTTCGTTGGCAATGCGGATTATGGTGTTGATGACTGGGCAGTGAGTTTTAATCAGACACTGTTTGATGTGCCGGCATGGCAGGGGTATAAAAAAGCAAAATTCAATGTCGAAAGAGCGGGCTACGATTTCCGTTCGGCACAGCAGAATTTGATCTTCCGAGTGGCAAAAATCTATGGACAGGCACTGGTCGCGAAAGAAAACTTACGTGTTTCAGAGGCCGAAAAAAAGGCTCTTGAAGAGCAGTTGCAGCTGGATAAAGAGCGGCTCAATGTCGGCCTGGGCACCGTGACTAACCTGTATGCGACAGAATCCAGATACCAGCTTGCCGTAACGAATGTCATTGAGGTGGATTTTGCACAGCGTGACGCACTGCAGGCATTAAAAGAACTGACCGGCCAGATGCCGGGTGAACTGCAGCGGATCGCAAATGATAAACCACCACTGGATCCTCCGGAACCGGACAGTGTGGACTACTGGTTGCAGACATCGCTACAGAATAACCTTGGATATCTTTCTGCCAGCAGTGAGGTTGAAATTGCCGACCGGGAAATCTCCCGACTCAAGGGGCAGCACTTACCGACACTGGGAGTTGTTGCCACACAGACCTACTCTGATTCAGATGGCGGTTTGACTGGTGCTGGCAGGAAGCAGGACAGCAGTAGTGTCGGCCTGCGTCTGGTCATCCCGCTAATTCAGGGTTGGGGTGTCGTTGCAGGTACAGACGAGGCAAGGTCGCGCTATCAGGTTTCTCTACAAAGACAGGAAGCTGCGCGCCGCAATGTGGATCGTACTTCACGCTCATCATACCAGGCAGTCAAGAGCGGCATCAGCCGCCTTAAAGCATTGCAGTCTGCGGTTAAGGCTGGGAAAAGCACGGTTGAAGCCAAACGTGAAGGCTTCAAAGCTGGCGTCAATACCAATGTAGAAATACTTGATGCCGTGCGTGACCTGTATGGTTCGGAGCGTAACTATATCAATGCTAAGTACCAGTTTATTCTGAGTACGCTTAAATTAAAACAGGTTGCGGGCAAACTGGAGGTGGCAGATCTTGAGCGAGTTAATAGCTGGCTGGAAAATAAATAATTGATCAACTATTAGTGATTCTCTGATCGAGGTACAATTTTCACATCATCTTAACAATCGGGGGCTGACCAGAATGGCACCTTGTATAATTCATATCTGAACCAGAATTACAACAAATGCTGTCTGAATTATAAGAGATTCTGTTTTCATTCATATTCGTTCAGATCGAATCTGACACTTCGACTTGATTCGAAAAGAGTGACAAGTGAGCAGGTTAATTCAAGCTTGCTCTGGAACCTGTTTTTGAGGGTGTTTAAGAACTAGCATATGAACCGAGGCTACATACATGTTCGAATTTGATGAGTTTATTCATGAGCCACGCATTGCCTATTTTTCCATGGAGATCGCCTTACAAAATGAAATCCCCACCTACGCCGGTGGGCTGGGGGTACTTGCGGGGGATACCATACGCTCAGCGGCGGATCTTGATCTACCCATGGTGACCGTGAGCCTGGCAAGCCGAGAAGGATATTTCCGTCAGCAGATTGACGATAAGGGCCGGCAGCACGAACTGTCGGATCAATGGGATCCGGGTCACTGGTCTCTGCCACTTGGGGCGCGGGTATCGGTGCCAATCGAGGGTCGCCAGGTCTGGGTTGGTGGCTGGTTCTATGTGCTGGAAGGGCACATGGGCGGGCGGCAGCCGGTGATCTTACTGGATACCGATCTGGACGAAAACAGGGCTATGGATCGGGAGATCACTCATTATCTGTATGGCGGTGATTCCGCCTACCGGCTCAAACAGGAGATCGTGCTCGGCATCGGCGGCGTACGCATGCTGCGCGCCCTGGGCTTCACGATACGCCAGTATCATATGAATGAAGGACATTCCGCGCTGCTGACACTGCAACTGCTGCGTCGCCATACCTATCCCCCCGCGGATGTACGGCCCGGCGAGTCCCGCTACGATATTCCGCGGGTGCGGGAGCTGTGCAACTTTACCACGCACACCCCGGTGGAGGCCGGTCACGACCAGTTTTCATATGATCTGGTCGATCATATTCTCGGGGAATTCCTCGATCCGTCGACACTGAGGCAGTTGGCCGGGCCGGACAATCTCAATATGACGCGTCTGGCGCTCAACCTGAGTGAGTATGTCAATGGCGTGGCCAAGCGCCATGCCGAGACCTCGCGGCAGATGTACCCGGGCTACCGTGTGCGCTCCGTGACCAACGGCGTTCATCCCTTCATCTGGACGGCGCCGAGTTTTCGTGACCTGTATGATGCGCATCTGCCGGGTTGGTGTCATGAACCCGATGTCTTGATACGCGCGGAGTGCTGCATTTCGGACGATGCCATCTGGGCAGCCCATGTCGAGGCCAGGAAGGCGCTCCTGGCCAAGGTCAGGGAGTCCTGT